>JAUVYQ010000211.1 GCA_030603035.1 Phycisphaerae bacterium
AAGTGTAGGGTGGCACTAACTTTGTATGTTAGCACCCAGTTTTGACCGGTGTGCTCAGGAATTTTCAAAAAAAAACGAAAAAATGCTTGACATATTCAAACAAATGTTTTAAACTTACGTATAAAACGAGCGTTTAGGAGCACTGATATGGCTGTTTCACATAATAACACAACAAAAGGCGGTTCTAATAAGTCTGTTCGAGAGCGATTGCTTGACGCGGCCGAAGAGCTTTTCTGCGAGCATGGCTTTGAGGGCGCAAGTATTCGCGATATTGCCGCCTCTGCCGATTGCAACATTGCATCGGTCAACTACTATTTCGGCGGGAAAGACAAGTTGTACACCGAGGTCTGGCACCGTCAGTTGATACAAATGCGCGATGCCCGTCTACAAAGCATCGAGCAGGTGCTGTCTGAAAGCGGCGGCAAGCCGTCTCTGGAGGACCTGCTCAGGTCGTTCGCAAACGCATTTATTGGGCCGCTGGTAGATGAAAGCAGGGGCCGTCGGTTCATCAAGCTTATGGCACGGGAAATGATTGATCGACACTTGCCCCAGAATATGTTCCTCGAAGAGATGATTATACCCGTTATGACCGCTCTACGGCAAGCTCTGCTGAGAACCTGCCCGGGGTTGGAGGAATCAAAGGCCCAACTGGTGATACTTTCTATCGTTGGGCAATTAATACATACAATTGGTGCAAATACTATGTTTGAACAAAGTGGTAAGCCGGAATCTGCAAAGTTCGACTTGCCCGAATTCGACTTGCCCGAAGTAGTTGACCACATTGTCAAATTTTCTGCTGCCGGGATTCGGGCCTATGCCGAGGGAAAAACGGAATGAAAAGTCAGCAAGTTTTAATTTTCCGGCTGCTGTTAGAGGATTTGTTAAGAAGGGACAGCAAGTAAGATGTTTAATGAGGTGAAAAACGTGAAAGTATTGTGGCTAAAATCAGAAGTCAGTCCACAGGATGCCTTACGGCAAAGACGGAAATCAGAAGTCAGTCCACAGGATGCCTTACGGCAAAGATGGAAAACAGAAGTCAGAGTTTGTCTTCTGTTCTCTGTCCTCTGTCCTCTGTTTTTGGTTGGGTGTGTCGGCAGTGAGCAATTTTATGAAGAGGTTGGTTTGTCCAGGGATGCTGCGTACCGGCAATGGAAGAGTCGCAAAGAGCGTCAGAAGCAGTCCCAAACGTATATAAGCGGCAAGTTAAGTATCGAGGATTGCTTAAAGCTGGCTTTAGGCAACAATAAGGTTTTACAGCGTGTCGTTCAGGAAAAGGAAATTGCCCGTGGAGAAGAGGTGAAATCGTATTCGGCAATTTTGCCCGCCGTGGGTCTTTCAGGTGAGTACACTCAACTCGATAAGGTTTCGTCTATTAGTGTTCCAGGTGGCCCGACAATAACGATGGGGGATGTGGACAACTATTCGGCAGGTCTCAGGGTTACTCAGCCGGTTTTTGCCGGCGGGTCAATAATGGCGAAGCTAAACGCCGGCAAATTGTTTTCCCTGCTCGCCGACCAGACGGTCCGAGCGGCGGTTCAGAACTTAACTTATGCAGCGGGTCATGCCTATTACGATGTGCTGCTTAATCAGCACCTCAGTCAAATCAGTGCCGATACTGTTCGGTCTGCTCAGGCACATCTTGATAACGTTAAAAAAAGACGGCAGGGTGGTGTCGCTTCTGATTTTGACGTTTTGCGGGCTGAAGTGGAACTATCGAACTTCCAGGCCGAATTGATACAGAACAAAAATGCCATCAATATAGCAAAAGCCAGGCTGCTCAAGGTAATGGGCGTTTCGCAGGATAGTGACTTTACGCTTTCGACTGAGCTGACTTATGTTCCTTTGAAAATGACAATGGAGCAGGCGGTTGAAGCTGCTTATCGCAATCGGCCCGATTTATTCGGGCGCCAGTTTGATATAAAGTTGCAGAAGGAATTACTTAACATTGCCCGGAGTCGATATTGGCCGACTATCAGCGGCTATTATGACAATACCTGGTCGAAGCCCGACCCGCATAGCAGGACAAAGATAGAATGGGGCAAGGCCTGGCAGGCCGGGCTTGCTGCGACGTTTCCCATATTTGACGGTTTTGCGCGTGAGGGCGAGATTATCGCGCAGAAAGCGCGGCTTAAGCAGGCACAGATAGATTTGATTGATACAGAAGAGACCGCTTTGTTCGAATTGACCAAGGCGCTGTTGAGTATCGAGGATACGAAGGAGTTTGTCGAGTCTCAGCGGTTAAACCTTACAAGAGCGAAGGAAGGGCTGCAGCTTGCGGAAATAGGTTATAGAGAGGGGATAAATACGCAGGTTGAGATAATCGATGCTCAGGCAGCTCACACAAAGGCACAGGCGTTTTATTACCAGGCCGTTTATTCCCATATCGTTGCGAAATTGGATTTGCAAAAAGCGATGGGAACTCTGACGGCATATAAGGAAATTGAGAATTGAGAATTAAGAATTAGAAATTGAGGGCTGCGATGAAAGGACTTAAAAAACTTTTCTTAAAAGAAGCAGAACCAGGCAGAGTGGAAATAAATAAAAGAGCTTTGTATTGGATAATAGCGTTTTTGTTGGTGTTTATTACCTTTTGGTTCGGGTATATTCACAAATCCGCCAGGGAGATACCACCTGAGAAACCAGTTCCTGTTGAGGTTGAAATCGTAAGCACCGGTTCGATAGAAGAGACGATAGAGTTGACCGGCTGGATAAAAGCGAACAAAGTTGTAGATGTGAAATCCAAGGTGCAGGGAAGAATTGAATCATTGCAGGTTATTTTAGAAGGCGGTGGTTCAGTTGACCTTGAAGAGGGTCTGGCGGTCAAAAAGGGTCAGCAGCTTGCGATTATCGACCACGATGTTTATTTGGCGCAAGTGGCTGCAGCCGGAGCCAATGTGAAAACCAGTGAGGTTGAGCTTGCTGACGCCGAGCGCGAAAAGAAACGCATCGTTGCCTTGTATGAGGGCGGCTCAGCTACAGAACAGAGCAGGGACAAAGCTGTAACTGCCGCGGAATTAGCGAAGGCAAGGTTGACCTTGGCCGAGTCTAATCTGGAACTTGCGCAAATAAATTTGCGGGAATCAACTATTATCTCCCCCATTGATGGGATAGTAACGGCAAAACATATCGACGAGGGTAATCTGATTAGGGCAGGAGACCGGATTGCCACAGTAGCCGATATGAAGACTGTGAAAGTAATCGTTGCTGTTGCGGAAAAATACGGTGCGGATATTGCCGTTGGAACGCCTGCGAAAATCAAGGTTGATGCATTCGCAGAGAGGGTATTTACAACAAAAGTATATTCAATCTATCC
>JAUVYQ010000418.1 GCA_030603035.1 Phycisphaerae bacterium
GCCCGCTTTTCCCGCCGCGCTCTTGGAGGAAAGTGATCAAGTTTTCAATATCATCCTCGGACAAGAAGCTGAACCTCGGCATTACCGAAACTGGCGTGATATAGCGCGCATCATAGAAGTGAGCCCTCTGCCAATCGACGGGATGGAAACCGCTTTCAAAAGTCAAATCAGGCCCCCATCTGGCAGAACCTAATAGATTGGGGCTATGTTCGATGCCAAAATAATCGCCTGGTTTTGATATCCTTGTATACGTATAGTAAAGACCGGTGCGGATATCCGCAGGCCGCGTATAGCCACTGTGACAATAGATGCAGCCGTTGCGCTGAAAAACCATACGGCCCTTTAAAGCTTTATCTGTCATCGGCGCCCATTCGTTGGACGGAGGCGGATTGAAAACATATATCTGTAAAATCGCCGCGATCGATACTGTCACGGCAAACGCAAATATGGCGCCAAAAATGACTAGGGCCGGTGTCATTAACATCTTCTTTTGAGGGTAGGGTGACCAAAGTCTGGGGGTTTTATAGTAAGGAGGGATCCAACGACTCTTATCCGCCATGATTGTTTCCTTGCCTCATGGTGAGACCGAGCCTGTCTCTAAGCCGGATGTGAAATCTTTTTGCTGCTGTTTCGCGTTGGCCGCAACACTATTGGAGAACGCGGTCCGCAGCATGTTGTAAGCCATCAGAAGACCAGAGAGATAAATCATTCCGCCGCCGATCGCCCGCATTTCCATCCAAACCTTCAGGTTTGCCAAAACATTGACTTCGGGCTGACCGCTCATCCAACTTTGACCTTGGACAAATCCGGCAATTGTAAGGGCAGTGAAAAATAATAGAAAATCGCTGGTCACAAGCCAGTACTGAAGCTCGGCGATCGCCACCGAATAAGGCGGTTTGCCCACAATCAACGGGATCATGTAATTAATCACACCCATCCCCAAAATGGCGAATCCTCCGAGAAGGGCCAAATGAGCGTGACCGATAACGTATTGGGTGAAAT
>JAUVYQ010000099.1 GCA_030603035.1 Phycisphaerae bacterium
CACCGAACACGCAGGCAAACTCATCAACATCATCGACACGCCGGGCTATCCTGATTTCATCGGCCCGGCTATCAAGGCGATACCAGCCGCCGAAACGGCAGTAGTAGTTATCAGTGCACCAGCCGGTATAGAAACCAACACACGAAAGCTCTTCGAGCTGGCCACAAACGCCAATATGCCGCGGGTCATTGTCGTAAATAAAATTGACGCCGAAAATATTGACCTCTCTGGGCTGCTGAAAAACATTCGGGAAACTTTCGGCTCAAAATGCCGCTGCGCCAATCTGCCCGCCGCCGACAAGGCCTCCGTCATCGACTGCACCGAAAACAAAACCGGCGATTCCCCCCTGATGGACGTCGCCCGAGCCCACACCGAACTGTTCGAAAGCGTCATCGAGGCTGACGATGACCTTATGGAAAGCTACCTCAGCGGCGAAGAAATACCAGCCGAAAAAATAGCTTCCGTTTTTGTAAAGGCCCTGAAAATCGGTACAGTTATCCCCATAGTTTTCACCAACGCCCGCAAAGAAATCGGCGTAAGCAATCTTCTTGACATTATTGTAAAATACACGCCGTCACCTCCCCAGGCAAAAACGCCGGTACTCAAAGATGGTGACAGCGTAACGGAGCTCAAGGCCGACCCTGCCGGCCCGCTGGCCGGACTCGTGTTTCGGGTCGGCTTCGACCCACGCTCAAATATGAAATACTCTACCATCCGCATCTTCAGCGGCACAATTAAGTCAGAGACTAATCTGCTTCGCAACGATGAGAAAAAAGGCATTCGGCCGGGCCACATCTTAAAATCTCAGGGCGGCGAAAACAACGAAATCGACGCAGGCATAGCCGGCGACATCATAACCCTGGCTAAAGTGGAGGAGCTCAAAATCGGCGACCTCATTCACGATGGCAAAGTAACCGGAAGGTTCGACATACCCGCTGTCCCTGAGCCGATGTTTTCCCTGGCGCTTGAGCCGGCCGCAAGAGGTGATGAGCAAAAAATCAGCTCTGCCCTCGAAAAACTGTGTGAAGAAGACCCCTGCTTTAAGATTAGACGCGACCTGCAGACAAAGGAATTGGTCGCCAGCGGCCTCGGTGATTTGCATCTGCGGATAATGCTCGAGAGGATGGAAAAACGCTCAAAGCTGTCGGTAACTACGAAGGAGCCGAAGATTCCTTACCGTGAGACGATTACCGCAAAGGCCGAGGGATATTACCGACACAAAAAACAGACCGGCGGAGCAGGACAATTCGGCGAAGTCTATCTTCGCGTCGAACCGGCAGAGCGTGATTCCGACCCGCCGTTAGACTTTAGCTGGGACATCTTTGGCGCTTCAATTCCCAGACAGTATGAGCCGGCTGTCGCCAAGGGTATAAACGAGGTAATGCTAAAAGGTGTCATCGCAGGTTTCCCCATGCAGGATATAAAGGTTTCTGTTTATGACGGCAAGCACCATCCTGTCGATTCAAAGGAAGTGGCGTTTCGCGCAGCGGGCAGGGAGGCATTTAAGGACGGTGTAAAAAACGCAAAACCTGTTTTACTTGAGCCGATAGTCAATCTGGAAGTTACAGTGCCCGCAGAGAACGTCGGCGATATCGCCGGCGACCTGGCATCAAAACGAGGAAGAGTCCAGGGACAGGATATTCTGGCCGGAAATTTTATTGTGATTAAGGCACAAGTGCCGCTGTCCGAAGTTACGCAGTACAATAGCCAGCTAAAGAGCGTTACCGGCGGACGCGGCAGTTATTCGATGACACTCAGCCATTACGAGCTCGTCCCACCCAACGTCCAGCAGCAAATCGTCGCCCAATACGCAAAGAAAAAAACGGACAGCGGATAGCGTTTAGCAGATAGAAAACAGAAAAAAGAAGATAGCCACAGAGGACAAAGAGAAATTCAATAGTAAACAGAAAATATCGAAGATCCGGGGCTGTTTGACGGAGAAAATAGTAAATGTAAAGACGCCGCTAAGGCAAGAGCCTGTCCGCCTCCGGCGGAACAAAGCTACTAAAAAATTCCACAAGGAATTTGCCGTCCTGAACTTTCCGGAATTGGCTGAATTTAGAAAAAAGTTGAGAAAAAGCACCTTAGCCTACCAAGATACCAATACCCGACTTGGGAAAAGATTTTAGGAATTTTTCCTTGACGATATATTTGCTTGACTATATGATGGATTTTGCTATAATTTGTATGTCTGTTTCGGAGACCATTAAGCTTTGGCAATCAATTAGCCGATATAAATAAAAATGCCTTTTCTGTGCTCCAAAAGGCCGATTTATCAGATTTTTTGTCACAATAATAAGAACAAAGGCTCAATCAATTTTGCCCTTTAGGAGAGTCGCAGAACATGACTGCTTCCAAAAAAGTAAAGAAAACCGGCACCAAGAAAAATAAAGTTCCACATCCGGGTAAAGAGTCCCGTGCAGTTTTCTCAGCCACTTTAGCAATGGCTAAAGACCTTCTAAAGTCGAAGGTGCTTTCTATTGACCTAGATCCGAGCGGCAGAGTCGATCTTGTTGTTGATAATCAAGAATTAGAAGCCATTCCCAAGGACAAATTCCAACAAGATTTGACACGTGAACAATTCTCCAACCTAATTCGCACAGAGGTTGATTCACTTGTTAACGCCGCCACATATTTAGACCCAACTACAGGCATTCAAATAGCAATACCTTCCGAGATTCTCAAGGAAGTTGGTATGGATGAGTTCTTATGGCGATTAGGGGAGGTTAAGAAAGAACTCGTCTCGCCTGATCTGAGAGAACGCGCAACACTTAGGCGAACGACACAAGGTCTTGTTTTAGAAAATATGACTTGGCAAGTGGTAATCAAAAAACACGATCAAACCAGAGGGAAACTTTCCGATATTCCATACGGTTCCCTTTCTATAGTATATGTTTCTCCACAAAGCAACATGGCCTCAGTCCGTTTTGGAACAAAAAGCATGTCAGTGGAACTACCCATAGTTCGCAAGCCAAACCAATTGACTCTTGAATTACACAAAGCTGATGTCGAAGAAATGATTGAAACCTTAACGGATTTGCGTGATAATCTTGAGAAGGTTAAGAAAGGCAAATGAAAAGGTTTACAAAAGGTACATTACCTGACACGGACGTCGGCCCAGAAAAGACAGGCCTATATGTGTGGGAAAAACCTATCCCCAAGGAATTTCAACAGACACTCCGGAACACCGGTCGCATCGAGCAGCTTGAAGCCAAACAGGCCAATATTGAGCAATGGTTAAAGACTCTAGCTTACTTACAATCGCCGCAGTGGATTACCCCGAGGGCTTCATCGCGAGTGCAGTCTCTTTCATGGCGTAAGCTGGCGAATATGCCTGATATAGTTTTTGAGCTCGATGAAGATGTAAGCCTTTGGGAACGAGCCCAACTTGCCATACAACCCATAGGACCTACTATCGAGCAAATTGCATCACCGTGCCGCGAAAACCTTTCTAAAATCACGAAACTTTTTAGCAAACTCGAAGAAGATTTTCAGGATGTCCCGCGTCGCATCGTTAGATGTGCAGTTCTCGAAGAAGAATTAGCTGCTTTAGAAAATTCCTTAGAAGATGAGGAAACAGAATATTTAGGTTGGTGTGTTTCCCTGATAAGAGACGTTCTAGATTATAACTATCCGGAAGACCTCACAGAAAACCACCTCGGACTACTCAAAAATGCAATAGACTTGGTACATGATAAAGGCTCTGACTGCAATAAAGAAGATTACCAAAGCCTCCATAAAAAATTTTTGCAAACGGGCTTAGCTCTATTACCAACAACTCAAAAGGCCATTGACAAGTATGGAGACTAGTAGAGGGAGGGAACAAAACCTTGGTCCTTATTTCCTCGATACGTCAACCCAAATAGGTAGACGCTGGGCTAATGAACAAATCAGTCGAAAAGTTAAAGACGATTTATTTGGAAAAAAGTTACGTTGTTCAATTTACGTTGAGCGAGAATATCGTTGCAGGGTTCTCAATCAACTGATCAAACTCCACATTTTCGTTACAGCGTCAAAAGACGCTGAAGAAGCTGAGCAACGCTTGGAAAAATGTAAACATGAAATTGGTATTGACGACCTATTCTACAATATCGGTAAGCGATTGCTCAAAAAATATAATTCAAAAAAGCCACTTATCAGATACCTGGAGAGGCTAATTGAAGTTGATTGGGAAAACTTCTTCTACGATGCTGTTCCCAGGTCACTATGTGATATGACTAATTGTACCCGCGGGGCAGATGCGCCAAAATATGAACAAGGGTACTACCTTACAATTCAGACAAAATGCCCTGACAACTGCAAAATCTGTGACTTTTGGAAATTAAAACAAGCAGACTTGCAGAATCTGGCCCAAATCGACACTTCCAAGTTTACAAAAACTAATGACCCTAAAGATATCATGAACAAAACTCAGTCAGAAGCTCGATCTATACTCGGAGGAAAATCACCACACGGTGAGCCATGTAGAATTGTTAGTGATGCTGTAATTAGTATAGAAGCTCGAGATAGTTATCCTGGGATCACAATACATACTATGGATTCCGACTTCGAACTTCTTAAGAACATACTCAACACTAAGGTTAGGTTTTTGAAAGTGTAGAATACCGGGTGAAATTATCCTACAAGTTCCTAAATACCAGCTACCCAAACCCACAATTCCCGCCGATTTCGTGTCTCGGCCCGGTTAGAAAGTGGACAAGTGCCTTCGGTAACTTACTTCTAACGGGCTAAATCTTTAGTCTTTAGTATTTCAAGTTTTTTCGATGAAGTTTTCCGCCCCGGGTGTAGCATAAGTTTATCCGAAGGGTTTTAATCTGTCAAGGGCATTCTAATTTACTATTTTCTATTGACTATTTACTATTGTATCTCTCTTAGATCTCTGTGACCCCTGTGGCCCAATTTTTTTGTGTCTTTTCGTGGCCAATAAATTCCTCTAACGACATACGATATACGACATACGCAATACGAAAAATCCGTGTTAATTCGTGGCTATATTTTCCTCTGCGCCCTCCGCGTTCTCTGCGGTTAATAAAAATCCCGAAATCTGTGAAATCTGTGGCTAATTTTCGATCAAAAGTGCGGGTAGCCCTCTCAATTGATTATTGATTATTGATTATTGATTATTTCTCTGCGTTCTCAGCGTTCTCCGCAGTAAGAGTATTTTTCGCGTTAAGATGGGTAAGATTTTCGCCAAATTTCAATCAAAAACGATGGTATCTACGAGCAAAAATCGAAAATTCTTAAAAAATTTTTACTCTTTTTCTGATAACGAGTTACGAGAATCGGGAATCGGGAATCGAGGATTTTTTTCGACTCAAACGTGCATGTTCGCCCAATAGTAGAGAGACAGTACAATTTGAAATTTGAGATTTGAGATTTGAAATGCCATTTAACCACTCACTACGAACCACAAACCACGAACCACGAACCACTCACAATGAACCACAAACCACGAACCACGAACCTTGTTTCTCGCTATACGCTTCACGCTTCACGAAATTGCCCTCTACATCTGTCGAGAACGCTCTACAAATCAACTCTTTTTATGCAAAACTAAGCCAATTTGCCGGATGCTCAAATGAACTTAACCTCTTTAATAACCGTGGATTATGAAAATAAATCCAATTGGAAACTTGGTGAAAACAAACCCAAAACAAACCCAATCAAAGCCAATTTCCGAAAAGTCAAAATGAACGTAAACTTATATGTCACAAAGGATTACAGAAAAAAAGATGATTTCGCAGTCCAAAAAAACAAACCCAAAACAAACCCAATTTCGTCGCTCGTTTTCCGTATGTCGTGAAGCGTATCGAGCATCGAGTATCCAGCATCGCTTGTCCGCCGCAGCTTCAGCGAAGGCGGAAGCATCGAGTATCCAGAATCGAGCATCGAGAATCGAGTATCCAACATCGAGTCGTGGTTTTATCGAGAGGAATAAATCAATAAAAGGATAATCAAAATGGATACAGCCGCCACGGTACTTAGAATCAATACCGCAATTCGGTAACGGCTAATGGTCCCTTCCCTGTAAATCTGTTCCTCGACTTCGACTGTCTCTCCGTCTTCGAGCGGCCCAAGGATGGAAACATCAAATCTCTTGTGCGCTCGCAGCGGCGGCCGGCCATCACGAACTGCATCTAAATCCATCAGCAGCTCCTGAACGTTTTTGTAGCGGTCGTCTCTGCGTTTGGCCATCATAATTTCAATGACTTCGGATATCCCCGCCGACAGCGAAGTGTTTATATGGTCGGGCGGAATCAACTGCTCCCTGAGGTGCTTTCTCATAACCTCCGAAGGGTCGTCGGCCATAAACGGCACTCGGCCGGTCACTATGTGATACAGCGTGGCACCGAGGCCATAGATGTCGGCCCTGCCGTCGATGTCTATTTGTCCCCGGATTTGTTCAGGCGCAATATAGTACGGCGTGCCGTAAGCTTTGCCTGCCTCGCTTTGTGCCGTCTTGATGTCCGTTGTCGCACGTGCCAGACCCATATCCGCGAGTTTAACTACGCCGGCAGTGTTTATCATTACGTTCTTGGGCTTGACGTCACGGTGGATGAGGCCGCAGGAATGAGCGTGATTAAGTGCACGAGCGAGCTGCATGATTATGTCCAGCGCCTCGTCCTCTGCAAAAACCTTGCCCGCTGATAAATCATCGTATAAAGTCTTGCCCTCGACATATTCCATTACGAAATAGTGGTACCCCCCTGCCTCGCCGACGTCAAAGGCCTGGACGATATTGCTGTGATTGAGCTTGGCGGCGGCCTGGCCTTCCTTGTAGAACCGTTCCACGTATTCGCGATTTTCGCTGAAGCGCTTTGGCAAAACCTTTATCGCGACTATCCGGTTCAAACTCAACTGCCGAGCCTTATATACAATTGCCATTGCACCGGCACCGATTTTGCCGAGTATTTTATAGCCCGGAATCTGGTGGGCGGCGACCTTGCTTTCTTTTATGCCTGTCTTTAATCTTTCGGCCTGGGTCATCGTAATATAGCCCAGGTCAATCATCAGGTCCTTGAGTATTACAGGATTGAGCTTACGGCGAGATTGGAGCTCCTCAAGCGAGCGACGCAGCTCCGCATTTGTGCAGAGACCCTGCTCTACCACTATTCTGCCGAATATCGTGTCATAATTTGTTTCGTTTATCATCAATCCTCTCAGCGAAGCCAATCCCCCCGGCTTTTGCTCCCACTCGCATTAACAAACTTTGCCGAACCCATTATCGGCCTATTGAAAACCGTTGTCAAAGAAAATTTGCCGTTTCTGCTACAAAGATATTACTGCTCTACGTAAAATCGGCTTTTGTGGCTTCCGGGTTTAGCTGCTTTTCTACACTTCTGCTCCATTGCAAAACCAACTTACTTTTAGGGTTGACCTGGGCGTGCGCTGCCGCTAAACTAGTTATTCTTCAAAAATTGGTATGACCAAAGTAAGAACTGATACGGAGGTAACAGGTGGCGTACAATTGCGTCGTTCTAATTAAACAGGTTCCTGATACCAAAAGGATTACAGGGGCGGCGATGAACGATGACGGTACGGTTAACCGTGCTGCGTTGCCGGCTATTTTCAATCCGGAAGACCTTAATGCCCTTGAGCTGGCTCTTCAAATCAAGGACAGATTCGGCGGCAAGATAATAGTTATCACGATGGGCCCGCCGGCGGCAAGTGCGATTCTTCGCGACTCGCTTTTCCGGGGAGCTGATGATGCAATCCTGATAACCGACCTGCGATGTGCAGCAAGTGACACGTTAGCGACCAGCTATATCATAAGCTGCGCAGTCAAGAAGGTTGATTACGACATCGTTCTTTGCGGCAGGCAGGCGATTGACGGCGATACCGCTCAGGTCGGGCCGCAGCTTGCGGAGAAACTGGGTATTCCGCAGATTACTTACGTTGAAGAGCTTATAGAGCTTAACGGCAGAACCATAACGGCCCGTCGAAATATCGGGGCCGGCTGGCAGGAGGTGAAGACCGCCCTGCCGGCACTCTTGACCGTTACCAGTGACGCAAATGAGCCGAGGGTTGCCGCTGCAAAAAAAATGATGAAATACAAAAACGCACACACGCCGATTGAGGTTGAACAAAAAATCAAAGCTGAAAACGCAGCAGCGAACGAGGCAGACATCAAAGCACTCGCTGCCCATAAATGCAGCGAATATAAACAGGCGAATTTATTGATTAAGCAATGGGATTTGGATTTTGTCGGTGCTGATTTGAGCTGGTGCGGCCGAACCGGCTCGCCAACCAAAGTCCATCGCATTCAGAGCGTCGTCCTCGCCGTCAAAGAAAGCAAAAACGTCGAGCCAAACGATAAGGCAATCTCGGATATGATACACGAGCTGGTTGAAGACAAAACAATTTCGTAGGTGGTAATTGGTGATTGGTAATTGGTGATTGGTAATTGGTGAGTGGGTGAATCGTGGTTTGATGCTGGATGCGAGATACGAATATTGAATATCGAACAAGGAATATCGAATGTTGAAGTGAGATTGCTTCGGTCGCTTCGCTCCCTCGCAATGACATTATTATTACGATATACGACATACGCAATACGAGATACGAATTATGATAGGTGTTAATAGGCAAGGTGAAGTTTGGGTTTTTGGTGAGCAGCATAACGGGCAATTAGAGGATACGCCAATCGAACTGATGAGCAAGGCCCGCCGACTGGCTGATACATTAGGCGTAAAATTAGCTGCAGCCGTTTTAGGCGACAACGTCAAAGACCTTGCGACAAAGCTAATACACTACGGAGCCGATAAGGTATATCTGGTTGAGCATCCACTGCTTGAGCACTACTAGGCAAACAGCTATGCAAAAACAATCTTCGATTTAGTTCACAAGTATGAGCCGCAGATTGTGCTTTACGGAGCGACGATCACCGGGCGGGACCTGGCCCCTCGAATTGCAAGCGCTGCAAAGGCAGGCCTAACCGCTGACTGCACCGATTTGCAAATCGGCGACCACACGACCATAAAAGACGGTCGGCTCCACAAAAATCTGCTCTTTCAGATAAGGCCTGCTTTCGGCGGAAATATAATCGCTACAATCATAAATTACGACCGCTGGCCACAAATGGCGACGGTGCGCGAAGGCGTGGTGCCGAGACGTGAGCCGGATGTTGCGCGCAGGGGTGAAATTATCGAAGAGAAGGCGGAACTTTCGCAGCAGGATTTGCCGCTGGAGATTCTCGCCGAACACAAACGCCCGAAGAAAATCAACCTCAAGGCCGCAAGGATAATCGTTGCCGGCGGAGCAGGCGTAGGCAGTAAGGACAATTTCAAACTCATCTGGGAGCTGGCAAACTGCCTCGGTGCAGCGCCGGCAGCTACCAGGGCGGCAGTTGACCTGGGCTTCATCGACGGCGACCATCAGGTTGGGCAAACAGGTACAACCGTCCGGCCAAACCTGTATATAGCGGTCGGCATCAGCGGCGCAATTCAGCACCAGGCCGGAATGTCCCAGAGCCAGAAAATTATCGCAATCAATAACGACCCGGATGCGCCGATATTCCAGGTTGCGCATTACAAGATAGTCGGCGACCTAAATGAAGTTGTGCCAAAAATGATAAAGGCGATAAAGGAAAAAAGTTAAGATACTCGATGCTCGATACTCGATGCTCGTAGAAGGAGAAGACCTGTGGCATATCAGAGTTATAGAGATTTGGACATTTACAAGAAGGCCCATAAATTGGCTATAGAGATTCACGAGATGAGTTTAAAGCTGCCTAAGTTTGAGTTGTATGA
>JAUVYQ010000181.1 GCA_030603035.1 Phycisphaerae bacterium
CACGCAGGTTCTTACCAGCATAATTATAGCGACCACGACCATCCGGTTTAGAGAAACACCGCAAAAACCTTTAGCTGTCGCTTTTTTCAACCGTTACCCTCCTCGCAATCAGATTACCTGGATTCGCAGTAGTCCTGATTACTCTCAGTCTTTAGGTTAAGCAGCCCCGTCCCTGGAATGTTGACAGCATTGTACCGCAAAGGCCGTTTCAATTCAACCAGATAGCCGCAAAACAGCGTTTAAGGAGCTAATTGCGGGCTTTTGGCAAAAAGGCGGGAGGTTTTATAGGGCCTCGGCGAAAAGTTTTTCCGGGTTTTTGATATTTTTATTGCAAAGCCCAGAAGGGTTTGGGATAATTAAAAAGTACGCTTTATTTTTATGAGAATGAAGTGATGGATCTAACACCTAAACATCCAATAGCAAGCCGTATTCGAGCAAGTCTGGCAGCTTCGATAAAAACTCGTTATATTCATTAGGCCGTTGCCTGTGGGTATGCCGAAAAAGGAAATAATAGATAAAGGGTGAAAAATAGGTGGCTGTCCCGAATTATCCCGAATTATCCCTAGCAAGGAGAACTGAACCATGAAGATCGCTAATTTGCAAATAGTATTCTTTCTCGCATTTCTGTTAACCTTTGTCTCCGTGGGATTCTGCGCCGAAGGAGTAGCGGACGTGAATGAGATATTCAAAGTTGGAGAGCAGAGAGAGATTGAAGTAGCCGTCCCAAAGAAGGACTTTATTGGCGCACCGCCAACAGCTGCGGCCTATCCTGAAGGTCATAAGGGGCTTCCCACATGGGACAAAGATTTTCGCAAGAGGTATGTGCGGATAACCGTTCTGGAGAAAAGAAAGCTGAAGGAAGGCACCAGAGTCATCTTGCGCTTGGATGGGATTGATGCTGATGGGAATGTGTTAAAGCTTCGTGGGAGAACGCGTCGTGGTGAACCGGAGGTTCTCCAACCGGTACACCTTTATTATGCCTGCTTAGACGTTAAGCCCAGTAGCTGCAAAACAATAGGGTTTACGGGACCTAGGTATGAAGAATCAGAATCAGGGTTTCTTAGGAACAGAAGCGGTGAGGAAGTGGAAGACATTGGAAATGGGGTGTTAAACCGCGGTCACTGTTATAGCCTGCCATTTCCACTTATGTTAACTTGCCCTCCTGCGTTAAGTCCGGATAAAAGTTTAAGAGAGGGTTGTTGGATGAACGGTGACGATGGCGTGGTTTATACAGGGTCAACCAAGGTAGTGGATGGCCGGAGAGTCCGTGTTGCACTACTGCGGAAAGTGTATCCATCTATGAAGGTCAATCTGAAGGACTCAAGATACTATTCAGATAAGGACAAGACTTTGAGCAAAGAAGCAAAGGCGGATAGTATCAAAGTTATTATCTCTGCACAAGAAATACAGATGTGGAAAACATCCACCGATTGGCTTTGGGAAACAATGGAGCGTACTGACGGCAAAGGCCATATCACAATGCGTTGCCGACGGTTGAAATAGTTATTGCTGGACTTATCCTGCTGCTACGGAAAAAGTCAAGTAGCCGTGGAAAATAATCTCATATAAAGAATCCACAGTCTTGTCAGTAAAGCCGCTTTTGCTCGGCGGAATCAGCGTCTGAAAAACTAAATACCGTTCACTATCTGTGAGATATGAGGTGCGTGATACGAGATGCGAGATATGAGATAAATCGAGGCCGCAAGCGCCAAAGGAAATCCGCTATTTGCTCTGTTATCTTAATCATCCGAACTCTCCGGTCAAGTGCCCTTAGCTGAGAATCGTCACCTGCTGAGACCCTCGCTTTCTTAATCCTCTCTGCAGCATCGGCCAATCTGCCCATTGCCAGGTAGACAAAAGCCGAATCTCTTAAAGCAAAAATGTGCTCACTCCTGATATCGAGCGCATGGGCGAAAAACTCCGCAGCATCCTCAAATCGGTCTTTTATAGCGCTCACAAGACCAAGATAGTAATAGGCATCTGCGTTAGCACAATCGATATCGACAGCTCTCAGCAGGCAATGTGTCGCATAATCAAGTTCGCCAGTTGTCAAAAACATCGACCCCATAGAGACCAATGTGTCCACGTCCTCCGGAGCCAGCTTCAGCTCGGAAACCAGATAAGCCCTCCCCTCTTTGTTATTCCCCCTCATTAACGCATACTGCGCCAGTCTATAGCACGGTCCGGGCAGCGCGTTGTCCTTTTGCAATGCCTGATTGAATAGTTGCTCCGCTCTGTCTACATCACTCTTGTTAAAGGCAATCTCTCCAAGATAAAACAAAGCGGATGCAAAATCCGGCTTAAGTTCAAGTATTCTGTTAAACTTTTCCTTTGCCGATTCGATATCGCCAACCTCGAGTAAGAACAAACCAAAATCGAGAATAACATCAACGTCCCCCGGGTTGACACGAAGCTCCGCCAGGAAATGCTCACGACTACGCCCGCTCTCACCCGCTGACCAGTAAGCCTGGGCGATTCGATAGTTAATTTGGGGGTGACTCGGCTCAAGTTCAGCCGTTCTTAGCCAGCAGCGAACAGCCTTCTTGTACTGGCCACGAGCAAAAAGACTGTTACCGATATTATAGTAACACAACGCACAGTCCGGATTTATCTGCTGTGCAAGGTAAAACATCTGCTCAGCCAAATCGTGCTGGCCCATTTCGGCATAAGTAATTATCCGATTGCAGTAGCAGGGCTCAAACTTGGGGTCAAGTTTCTGGATGTGCTCGAAGGTGTCGATAGCCAGGTCATATTGGCCTGTCCGGGTATAATCAACCGCCAGCGAATTTAATATTTCCAAATCGCTGGGATTTAGCTGAAGGGCAATTTCGTATTCGCTTATTGCATCATCGAACTGATCAATTGAGTCCAGCGCAAGCGCCTTGTTGAAATGCCATGAGCTGTTGGAAGGGTTTATCTCAAGGGCATCTTCCAGTTCCAGAAGAGCTTGTGATATTTTGCCGTTTTCGTAAAGCTCAAAAGCCTTGCGGGCTTTGCGCTCGGCTTTGTCATAGGAGCCAAATGTCATGTCTTCGAAGACCATATAACACGTTCCTTTTTTACTCCGCAAGTAAGGGCCCCTATTTTGCAATAACTCGCAAAATGGGAGCCGACCGGTTCTCCAACGGCGTTATCGCCTATAAAATGCAGTCGAGTTAGCGGTTTTTTGCCGGCCTAAAACCTTTTTGCCGGCAGTAAAAATTTTGCTGGTAATCCGGGTTATAAGCTCTTACAATTGCACAGGTTAGCCCCCAGCACCAAAACGGCGTGAGCCGAAGCTCTCTTGGTGCTGGGCTGTTTTTCTGGAAAGCGGCCCCCGATAGTCTTATAATATGGGGCTGCCAGGCGGAGCGCAAACTAATTTAAGTTCGTGCCGTCTCAGTACCGAATATTGTTTGGAGAAGTGAAACTATGATTAAAGAAATAAAAGGCCGGCTAACAGCAGGCAAAGGCACTTACGCTATTGTAGTAAGCAGGTTCAACGAATTCATAACCGCCAAGCTTCTTGCCGGTGCGATAGATTGTCTCCGGCGTCACGGCGCTGCTGATGAACAAATATCCGTAGTTTGGGTGCCGGGTGCCTGTGAGATTACACAAGCTTCCAAAAAGCTCGCACAGAGCGGCAAGTACGTCGCGGTCATCTGCCTCGGTGCTGTCATACGGGGCCAGACCGGCCATTACGATTCTGTCTGTCAGCAGGTAGTTCGCGGTATCGGACAAATCAATTACGATTCGGCCGTACCGGCTGTATTTGGTGTCCTGACCTGCGAGACACTCGAACAGGCAGTCGAAAGGGCCGGAACGAAAATGGGCAACGCCGGTGCCGACGCAGCAATGACGGCTATGGAAACAGTCAGCGTGTTGGAACAGATTTAAGTTTGTATTTTGTGGCACGGCCATCCCCTCGACTTCGCTCGGGACAGGCTTGGCCGTGTTTCACGGGCTGGAAGCCTGTGCCACACCTGGAACAACGAAATACGAAATGCAGCGGGATAGAAGAACAAGAGCCAGAGAGCTGGCAATACAGGGACTATATCAACTCGATGTGCAGGGCCCGGACTTGCTCGAGCTTTTAGGTGAGTTCTTTATAGAAGCGGACTCTGACGATTTTGTCCGCAAACTTGCTTCGGATTGGACGAAAGGAACGTGGAAAAATTTGGCACAGTGCGACGAGCTGATTATTGCTTCAACAATAAAGTGGCAGTTTCATCGGCTCTCACCCGTTGACAAAAGTATTTTGAGATTAGCGGTTTATCAGTTGAAATTCTGTCCCGATATTCCGCCCAGAGTTGTGATAAATGAGGCCATCGAGCTTGCCAAAAAGTTCAGCACTGATAAATCACCCGCATTTGTTAATGGCGTGCTTGATGCCGTCCTGAAAAAAATCGTATCTTGTAAATCGCAGCACGAACCACGAGACACG
>JAUVYQ010000088.1 GCA_030603035.1 Phycisphaerae bacterium
CTTTCAATGAATCGGTGAAAGTTTTATGGCCAAAGTCTACGGGAGATTTCAAGTCGATCCCAATCATTTTTTCTCACAACCTATTATATTTACTTGGTTTACAACAATTTAGTCACAAGTTAATGGGACAGTAGTGATTTCTTCTGCGTCTTCAATCTCGGGGTCGGATTCAGGAATTGACAGCTTTAGCGCTGCCAGACCTCTGCGGACAAAACTTGGAGAATTGAAGTTCAAGAGAATCTCAATGCTCATGTTGGAAATGGTTAAGTGTTGGAAAACGCGATCCATGCGTTCCCATTCAAGGCCCTCAACAGTCCACGGGTCAACATAAAGGAAAACACTATGGTTTTTTGCCCGCCTCTCAATCTCATCAATGTAATCACCAAATTCCCCGTGGTTGGCAGTTGCAAATGAAAATGACTCAATCGATTTAGTAAGATCCTTAAAAAGTTCTTCGTCGGACTCTATGCACATTACGGATACATGTACTGAGAGACCCTTCGAAAGTGCTATTTCAACACTTTGGCAAATTATTTGCGGTGATCCAAGTTCTCCGTCACCGAACTTTCCAGGTCCGGCGAAAGCGTCAACAATAAGAACAGGGGATTTTTGAGTCGCTATTTTATAAAGGTATGGTGGAAGATAAGACTCAAGAATCTTATCTTTTCTCTTAGACCATTGCCTCTTTACCTTGAAGAATGACTTGTCTGCTTTGTGACCGATGGTTCTGCCTCCGCATCTTAATTTTTGGTGTAATGGGTGTCTGGTTCCAAATATGGCCCTCTAATGTGCGGCCGGTTTTTTTCTTGTTTGTGCCGCCCCATTGTTTGAAGAAGAAAGGAATGTCCGCGGCAAGGCATTGGTCGCGTATATCAATAGCCCACTCCGCTTTCATTGGTCTTGCGTTTGGGCCGGATTCACCGCCGACAATGACCCAATCGATGCCTTCGAGAGCGATATTGGGAATTGGCCCCAGGAGCGGCTCGAAAGAGATGAATTTTATCGCAGCAGAGGTTTGTCTCAGGTGATCTATGCGGAAAGTGTAATCAGGGCCCTCGACAGTAACACCCATCCAAACGTTTTTCGGCCAGGGAAGCTTAGGGCTTAATTGTAACAAACGGCGAGAGCGCTTCGTTAGTATTTGAAATCGATGGTGAGAGGCCTGGCACATAACGTCAAAGATTTTCGAGATGAAATCAAAAGGAACGTCCCTATGAAACAGGTCACTCATAGAATTTACAAAAATTATGCGGGGTTTTTTCCACCGCAAAGGTATTTTAAGGACGTGGGGATGTGGTGTAACACGGAAACCGTTGAGATAATTGCGACTGCGGGCGGCTTTTAGACGTAACGCCATACGTTCGGCATAGCAGTTCTTGCAGCCTGTGCTGATTTTTGTGCAGCCGGTGACCGGGTTCCAGGTGGATTCAGTCCATTCAATTTTGGAATTCTGGGCCATTTTGTCTCCACGGAAAATCCATTATACATAAAAGCTAATACTTGAAGGGTAAAAATCAAGGGATTTATCGGTATAGAATGACAAGGGAAAAGAAATAAATATTGTTTTTTGTGGGTAAATAGTGTAGGATTATCAGCCGAATAGTGGTTTTATAGGTTTTAAGAGGGCAGTCGTGGTTTCGGCTGCCTGTTGTTGTGTGTGCGAAAAGCGATTGAGGAGATTTAGCGATGGGTTGCAATCTGGCAATTGCGGGAGTAACGGGGGCGGTCGGTCAGGAGTTTCTGAAAATCCTGGAAGAGCGGGACTTTCCGTTCGATTCTCTGAAGGTGCTTGCGAGCAGCCGGTCGGCTGGTAAGAAAATCGAATTCAAAGGCAAAAAATATATTGTCGAAGAATTGACGAAAAAAAGTTTCGGCCGAATTGATATTGCGTTGTTCAGTGCCGGCGGAGCGCGAAGTAAGGAATTTGTGCCGGCTGCTGTGGAAGCGGGTGCGGTGGTGGTGGATAACTCATCGGCTTTTAGAATGAACCCGGATGTCCCGCTTGTCATTCCGGAGATAAATCCGCAGAAGATTGCGGAACACAACGGCATTATTGCGAATCCGAACTGCTCGACGATTATCGGCATCGTTCCGGTCTGGCCTCTGCACAAGGCGAATGCGGTCAAACGAATGGTGGTCAGCACGTACCAGGCGGCGAGCGGTGCGGGGATGAGAGCGATGTTCGAGCTGGAAAGTCAAACGCGCGAGATTCTTGATGGGAAAGAGCCGACGTGCGAGGCGTTCCCGTATCAAATTGCGTTTAACTGCTTTAGCCATAACTCGGCACTCGATACTAACGGGTACAACCTGGAAGAGGTGAAAATGGTCGACGAGACGCGGAAGATTTTCGACTGTGCTGAGATTGCGATTACCTGCACGTGCATTCGGATACCGGTTTTGCGTGCGCACTGCGAGAGCATCAATCTTGAATTTGCGGACCCGATTACGCCCGAGCAGGTGCGGGACCTTTTGAGCACGGCGCCTGGGGTTTCAGTACTGGACGACCGGGCAAACAACCGGTTCCCGATGCCGATTGACGCCAGCGGGAAAGATGATATTTTGGTTGGGCGCATCCGTCAGGATGGGTCGGTAGCTGAGAACCGCGGCATCAATATCTGGGTTGCCGGCGACCAGCTGCGAAAAGGCGCAGCGCTAAATGCCGTGCAGATTGCGGAAAAGCTGCTGTAGCACAGGAGTCAGGAGCCGGAATTCAGAAATCAGAATGAAAAAATCCGCAAAAACCTTTGAAGATTTGATTGTTTGGCAAAAGGCACATCAATTTGTTCTGGCGGTTTACAAAGCAACCTCATGTTTTCCCAAAAGTGAAGTTTACGGCTTAACATCTCAGTTCAGACGTGCCGCAGTGTCTGTACCTGCCAATATAGTAGAAGGTTTTAAGAGAACCCACAAAGCCGAGAAGGCCCGCTTTATGAATATAGCACAAGGTTCTTTGGAAGAATGCCGGTACTATCTTATTCTAACGGAGGATATAGGGTATTGTGAGTCCTCAAGTCTTTTGTCCAAACTTGAGGAAGTTAGCAAGTTACTTGAAGCGTATTCTCGCTCTATAATTGATTCTACTAAGCGATGTTATTCTGAATTCTGAAGGCTGACTTCTTTTAAAATGACGGTCCGCAATATAAAACTGACGGTTGTCTATGACGGCAGCGCATATCACGGCTGGCAAATTCAGCCGGGGCTAAGAACCATTCAGGGCGTGCTTACCGAGGCAATCCAAAACCTCATCGGCGGTGAAGTTAGAGTGTTCGGGGCGAGTAGAACCGATGCGGGGGTGAGCGCTCTGGGACAGGTTGTGCTTGTTCAAATCGATTCGGTCATACCGGTGGAAAATCTCGCCAGGGCAATTACGGACAGACTTCCGGCTGATATTGCAGTTGCCGAGGCGGTGGAGGTTCCGCAGGGCTTTGATTTGATAGGGGCGGTCAAAAGCAAATTGTACCGGTATACGATTTTTACGGGGCAGCTGCGGCCGGTCATGCAAATAAGACACTGTTGGCATCTGCCTGCCCCGTTAGAAATTCCACAAAAGGAGACCAAAGCCCAAAAAGGACGATTTCTAACGGGGCCTGCAAAACTTGATGTCGCAGCTATGGCCGAGGCAGGAGCAATGCTGGTCGGCAAAAAAGATTTCAAGTCCTTTGCATCGGCTGCGGACCGACGGGAGAATTCTGTGCGGACAATCTTTCGCTGCGATGTCAATTCGTCGTGCGTCCCTTCGGCTATGCTCAGGACAGGCGTGCGTGATGCGTCGTGCGAAAAAAAGACACAAAAATTTGCCACAGGTATACACAACACGCAATACGCAGTACACAATACGCAATACGAAAATGATTGGGTATATGTTGATGTGGAAGGGGACGGCTTTCTGTATAATATGGTCAGGAATATCGTCGGCACTTTGGTCGAGGTCGGTGTCGGCAGAATGCCTCCAGAAAAAATAGCCGAAATTCTCGAAGCAAAAGACCGAACGGCAGCGGGGCCAATCGCGCCGGCTGCGGGATTGTGTTTGATGTGCGTTAAATATTGAAAATCGTTCATATAATAACAAGATTGATTTTAGGCGGGGCGCAGGAAAATACTCTTATAACCTGCAAACTGCTGGCAGAGCGAGGGCACGATGTTACGCTGGTTACCGGGCCGGCCATAGGCCCTGAAGGCGAACTGTTCAATCAGACAAAGAACCAAAAATATAATGTAATAGTCATACCCAAAATGATTCGTGCAATCTGCCCCTTATATGACACCATAACTTATTATCAAATCAAAAAACACCTTAAGCGTCTGCATCCTGACATCGTTCACACCCATTCAGCAAAGGCGGGAGTACTGGGAAGATTTGCTGCACACAGTCTCAGACACAAGACACAAGACGCAAGACACAAGAGGCCAGCGATAGTGCATACTATACACGGATGGTCTTTCCATACGTATCAGAGTCAATGGCTGAATAAATTTTATATCGCCGTTGAAAAATCCGCTGCGAAACGAACGGATTTCTTTATCAGTGTTGCCGATGCGATGACCGCTCGGGCGAGAGCCGGGGGTATCGGTCGGCCTGAACAATTTGTTACCGCTTACTCGGCTATCGAGGAGGATGATTTTTTAGAGGCAATCCCGCAAGAGCGCAAAAAGGATTTTCGCCGAAGGTATGAAATCGGCGAAGATGCGATTGTGCTTATCACCATTGCTCGGCTGTTTATGCTCAAGGGACATAAATACATTATCGAATCGGCTAAGCGGCTTTCGAAGCGATTTGAAAAGTGCGTTTGGCTGTTTGTCGGAGACGGGAATCTTGCCGAGCATTTCAAAGAACAGGTCCGGCAATTGGGGTTAGCTGAAAAAATCAGATTTACCGGTCTTTTGCCGCCGGGTCAAATCCCGCTTGCGATACAATCATCGGACATCCTCGTGCACTGCTCGCTTCGAGAAGGCCTTGCACGGGCGCTGCCACAGGCAATGCTGTGCGGCAAGCCGGCGGTGTCCTTCGATATCGACGGGGCAAGAGAAGTTGTAAATGAAAGCACAGGCCGGCTTGTTGAGCCGGAGAATATCGAACAGTTGACAAAGGCCTGCGCGGAATTGATAGAGGATAAAGATTTAAGGGACAAACTCGGTCGAACCGGCCGAGAATCTGTGAAAGAAAAATTTGCACCAAAAACAATGGTCGACACGATTGAATCAGTGTACAGAAAACTTACTATAAACAATAAACTATGAACTAAGGACTGAATATGAAAAGTTACAGGAAAGAGTTGTGGTTTAATACGAGAGGCAGGCGGGAGTTTATCAATATCACGCCGGAGGTTGAAGAAGCTCTGAGAGAAAGCGGTGTCAAGGAGGGATTTGTGCTTTGTAACGCTATGCACATTACGGCCAGCGTGTTTATCAATGACGATGAATCCGGGCTGCATCACGACTTTGAAGTCTGGCTGAAAAAATTAGCGCCGGAAAAGCCATACTCGCAGTATCGGCATAACGGCTTTGAGGACAACGCCGACGCCCATCTGAAGCGCAGCGTTATGGGTAGGGATGTGGTCGTGGCCGTTACCGATGGCACGCTTGATTTCGGGCCGTGGGAGCAGATATTTTACGGCGAATTCGACGGCAAAAGAAAAAAGAGAGTGCTGATAAAAATCATCGGCGAATAAATTCGTCGCTTGTCGCTCGTCGCTCGGTAAAGACTAATTTGGCCAGAGAAGGCACAGAGGAAATTCAAAGATTAAAAGGGTACTGCCGGCGGTAATAAAGACAAATCATCCACATATCTGTTTAAGTTGTTAAGAGCTGGTGAATTCGTGAGTTTGCTGTTTTTTTTATTCGAGGTGGTTGGGATATCTCTTTCGGGTGTTATGGCGCCTGGGCCTATGACGGCTGCGGCTATCGCAATGGGTTCGCGCAATCGATTTGCCGGGGCGCTTATGGCGGTTGGACACGGCATTATCGAGTTTCCACTGATGATTCTGATTACACTGGGGATAGATAAGATACTTAAATCCGCCACTACTAAAATCGTAATTGGCTTTGCCGGTGGAGTGTTCCTGGTGATTATGGCAATTCGGATGCTGCGTAGCTTAAGAGGTGCAGAACAGCAGGAAGTCAAGGTGACCAAAAGTGGGCCGGTAGTGGCCGGTATAGTGCTGTCGGGAGGCAATCCGCTTTTTTTAATCTGGTGGGCCAGTGTGGGATTAAATCTCGCAATTACTGCTACCAGCTTGGGGATATGGGCCTTTGTGTTATTTGCTATCGTACACTGGCTGTGTGACCTTATTTGGTTTAGCGTCTTATCGTGGGCGAGCTTCAAAGGCAGCGGCTTGCTCAGCCCCCGCAGGCAGCGAACGCTGCTGCTGATTTGCTCGCTGGCACTGTTTGGCTTCGGCGTGTTCTTTATTTACAATGCCGGCAGCACTTTGATAAATCTAATCCTGGCAAAAAGTCATTAGCTAACTTTCAGAAAGAAGGAGACTGACTATGCGCAATGAGAAATCACGAGAGAGCCGGCGGATACTCGGCAGTGTATTGACCCTGCCGGTGGTGTGTTTAACTGCCGGTCTGGTTGTGGCGGGCAGTTGTGCGAGAATAACAAAAGGTCCTGTCCTGCTTGTTGTATCCGAAAGGCAAGCTGCGCTGATGTGGGAGACCGAGATAGGGGGGCCGGGTGAGGTTCTGTACGGCCAGGGCGCATCGCTGAGCGAAAAAGTTACAACCCAACCTCTACGAGTCGAATACGGGATTAAGGAGAAGGGCGCAGCCGTTAAGGAGAAAACCGCTTTTATTCATAAAGTCCGTCTCGAAAATCTGGAGCCGGGCCGGGTTTACAGCTATCGTGTTGTTAGGCCGGCTCAGATGCAAAGCAAGGTCTATAAATTTCGTACCGTGCCGGCTGATGCTAATGAAGTTACATTCGCGGTGTATGGTGACAGCCGCAGTTTTCCCGGGAGACATCGTAAAATAGTTGAGCAAATAATCAAGAAAAAGGTTGATTTTGTGGTTCATACCGGGGATTTGGTAAGCAGTGGTAACCGTTACGAGCAATGGGGCCCGCAATTTTTTGAGCCATTAAAGGGTCTGGCCGAGACTGTGCCGGTTTATATTGCCAAGGGCAACCACGAGGGCAACAGCGGCAATTTTGAAAAACTGCTGATTCCCGAAGATGGGCAAAACAACTACGGCTTCGACTATGGGCCGATGCACTATTTCTGCGCAGATAACGTCTCCAAAGGCCTAAAAGCCGAGGAGGTGTTGAATCTGATTGCTGCTGATGCCAGAGGTAGTAAGGCCGAATGGAAATTTGTGAGCTATCACATACCAAGCCTTAATTTCGGCGGGCACTGGTCGAAGTGGGGGTATCCGGATGCGCTGCGGACTTTGTCTGAAGCCGGCGTCGATTTTGTTCTGACAGGCCATTCGCATCAGTACGAGCGATTTCGCCCCGTCGCCCCGGCTCCCGGCACTGACGGCAGTTTTGTAACTTATGTTACCTCCGGCGGCGGCGGTGCGCCACTGCATGATGTCAAGCCGTGTCTCTACCACGCGCAGGCAAAGGTGGTACATCATTTCTGCTTGTTTGACATAAAGGGCAATAAACTTACGATGGATACCTTTGATATTAACGGCAAGATAATCGACCATCTTGAAATAACTAAAACTGATGGCCGGTTAAATAAACAGTATCTGTGGACAGTAGTGCCGATGGAGGAGATTCGGCGCTATCAGGAGTTGAAGCGGAAGCGATAAAGAAGGCAAACAGGAGCCACCGCAGAGAACGCTGTCCTTTGGGACTCCTCCGCAGTCCACTTGGGGACGCCTTGCGGCGGATGTCTTACGGCATTACGGAGAGAGCACAGAGAAAAAATTAAAATCAAAAAACTCAGCGACCTCTGCGAACTCGGCGGTAAGAAAAGCTCGGTTACTTTCCTGGTTTATTGTGTTTGTGAGTCCCCGAGAATTTGTTTTAAGGTGTACTGAGCCAAAGCGTTTCGCTGCGATTGAGTTATTTGTGCGAGCGTGTCCGGCTGGCCGGTTGTTGACTGTGCGAAACTCACTTCGGCTACGGCTGCGCCAATATCGGACAACCTGATATTTTCCGGCTCTTTTGCCGGAACGAAACCGAGCTTTGGTTCAGAGGTCTTCATTATAATGCCGCTGGCAACGAGATGGTCAAGTATCTTTTCGCTGAATTCAGCGGGTATATCCAATTTGCTGCATATAACCTCAGGCGAGACCGGAGCTTGATTTGCCTGAAAAGCGGCCGCAATCTCTCTGACAATATTGATAGCGGTAAGGTCGTTAGCTATGAAATATTCCTCTGTCTTTTTGGCGGCGGCAATCTCGGCGGCATCGAGCGTCTTTAAGTGCTGAGTAGTAAATGTCAACTGCAGGCCGAACAGGACAATGAGCCACGTGATAAAAATCCAGAAGACGCTCAGTGGTATAAGGCCCATAACCCCGTACACCTTACTGTAAGGGATAAATTCCGTAACGTATTGGCCAAAGCCCCACTTGGCAAAACTCCAGACCAACGCAGCCACTGCTGCTCCCCAGATAGCGGCTTTTGCCTGAACCTTTGTGTTTGGCAAGACAAAGTAAAGCAGGAAAAAGGCGACAGTCGCGACGATATAAGACAGAAGAGCTGGGGCGATATTTGACAGGACGGTTTCTTGTATCTGTGCCAGAGCAGCATATCTTGTGCCGGCGAAGACGCCCAGGCCGAGAAGGAACGGCCCGAGCGTCAGGAGCGCCCAGTAGTTGATTATTCGGTGCAGAAAACTTCTGCTCCGGGCAACGTGCCAGATATTGTTAAACGCTCTCTCTATCGTCAATAGCAAGGCCAGCGCGGCCCAGATAACAATTGCGGCACTAAAGAGCGCGATGGAACCTTCATCTAATCTTGTGAAGAAACTTCCGGCTATATTGTCGAGATATTCTGTGAGCATTATTTTTTCATCTGGTTTTTCGGGGTCCGGGGTGTATTCAATAGTTGAGAGATGAAGCTGCGCATAAACTACATTTTTTACTTCCTCGCCTACGTTACTATAAGCGGGGAATAATCGAAATATTAAAAGTAATAAGATGGTCAGCGGGACAATTCCGAAAATTGTATGATACGACAGGGCGGCGGCCTGCTGGCCTGCGCGGTTCTTTATCAGCAGCCTTGTACAGTGCGACCAGAGTTTAATTTGAAAAACCACAAAGCGACTGCCTTTACCAAGCTGTGCGGTCGGCGTGGTTAAAATCTTCTTTAGCTTCAGCATCTCTATTCTCCTTGAACTCTGAACTGTCTCTCAGCTTATTTACTTAAACAGTTTTTCAAGGCCCTTTAGCAACTCCTGCTCTAATTGCCTTCTAAGCTGCTCTTCAAGCAGCTTGCCGACGTCGAGTTCGGGCTTGTCAATGGTGCCTCTAAGCGGCAGCGATATCCTTTGGCCGACAGTTTCTTTATCGACCCTTGCTGTTCTGCCCTTTAGCGTATAAGGTAAAGTTACCGTCATATTCAAACTCTTATCCAGCCCAATAACGCCCTTGAAGTTGAGCGGATTATCACCAATATCTATTTGCATATCATCATATTTAAGAAAGCCGTTCTGCAAAACGAATTTTGTCGGACGAATGGTAATTTCTTGTTCCCGAAGGCCTGTGCCGACTAATGAAAGAATTGTGCCGAGCAAATCCGAGGGCTGCAGGCGCAGTTTGTTTACCGAAATCGTGCCAATCACTTCGAGGTTATTTTTGGCAGCCCCTGCCAGCGGTATAGCAAGACGCTCGCAGCTAAAATTTGCCACGCCACTAACATTGACGGCGTTCGCAAAGATGGGGTTCAGATACATCAAAAGCCTTCTGGTTGTCTCATCGTTAATTTGAATATCCTTCGCTATTTCAATTGGCGCCGGTGTTCTCAATAGTGTCGGTTTTTTCTTAAAATCCGCTTCGGCGGCAAAATTAAATTGCCCGTTATTGACGGTCGTTGAGAACGGAGCAATCTTTAATAAACCATTCTGGATTTGAATGTCGACCTCGGTCGGGCCGAAATTCAAGCCCATATACTGGGCCTTTTCGAAGCCCAATTTGGCCTTTGTGGTAAGGTTGGCCAACAGTTTGTCTGTCCGGCCGGTTGGGTATTCGGTGGTGAAATTGATAACATCTTTTCTTTTGCCCTGAAGTTTCAGACCCTCGGGCAAGAACGGCCCGGCAACAGTGCTGAGAGCCGACCAGTCATATTCGCAGTCAAACCTCCCCTCTAATCTGGTTTTGCTGGCTTTGCTGACCTGGCTGAATTCGCCCTTGTGAATCTTTATTTGCGCAACAGTTTCAGCTTGTCGGTCGGTTACTTTCACATTGCCGTCATTGATAGTGAGGTCGATTTTCTTGATTGGTATCATCGGCAGTTGCAATTCTTTATTACCGGCAGGTTTCTGCGGTGAGACCTTGGTTTTATGTATCTGCTCAGGTTTAAGATTTATCACAATTACCGGTTCATCGATTATAGTTTTCCCAAACGATAAAGTGCCAAATAAAATGGCAGCATAGTGGGGTTTTGTTTCAATTTGGCCTATTCTAACTAATGTTTGACCGGTGCTGTCTTGAAAATTGAAATCGGTAACTTTGACTCCTTTGAGCCAGCTCATTGAAAGGCCGGCAAAATCTACTTTGCCGTTGATGGAATTATTGATTTTGGTCAGTATTATTTTTCGGCCTTTCTCAGATGATACAAACGCAGGCACAAGAAACACCACTAACACAATCAAAACAACTGCAAGTGCCAATACCAACTTGAGTATTCTTGTTCTGGTTTTTCTTTGGGGCCCAGCTTTGGGTTTTTTTTCGGCTTGCATTACTTATCCCCCGAAAGAAAGTTAAAGTTCCGAATCAAAACGGCATTCTAAATAGCACAAGCCCCACTGCTTCGATTTTGCCTACACCCGCGGTTGCGCAGGCACAGGTGCGAAGCAAAATGGCGGGGCCGGCTTGCGCACTTATAAGTTATCGGCTTTTCATCAAGGTCAATCGAGCATTATCTCGTCCGATTTGTTTTTGACCATGTCATCAACCTTGTCGGTGTATTCCCTGGTAACATCATCGATTTGTTTCCTGCCGGTCTGGAGGTCATCTTCGGTGATGAGCTTGTCTTTTTGCTCCCTTTCAAGCTGCTTATTTGCGTCTCTTCGTATGTTGCGAATAGTAACCTTCGTCTGCTCGCCCATCTGTTTGGCCTGGCCGACGAGCTGCCTTCTTCTTTCCTCACTGAGCGGTGGAATGTTGAGCCGGATTAGTTTGCCGTCCACG
>JAUVYQ010000360.1 GCA_030603035.1 Phycisphaerae bacterium
CCCCGCCACGGATGGCGAGCGAGCGCCCACGCCCCCGACCGAGCAAGGCCGGTAATGGCGGCCTGGCCGAGCACGGATGCGAGGCCGGACGCTTATAGGCCGTAGCGAGGCGGCGGGCGGCACGACCGGCGGCCCTTATTGGCCTCAGGGTGTATCGAGTCCTTAGAGAGCGAGGGCTCCGTCCACGCTACGACTGCTTCGCCGCTACCGTCGCCCGCCCGTTGAGGGCGGGCGAGGGCGGCCCGCTACCGTCGTCGGCGAAGTTTCGAGCCGACGACGGCGGTGCTACGATGCTGTTGGGGCTGGACATGCTTTTATGTTTATTTGATGGGTGAAGGGTAGTGGCGGCGATGGTATTTACTCTTTAGTATATTACTTTAACGTATGGTTTGTGTTGGTATTTTAATATAGCGGTGGGTTTTGTACTCGCTATGATGGTATTCTATGGAAGTTGAATATCGCAAGGCGGTGAAGCTGGATTTTGATAGGGTTGTTCGCTTCGTGGATTTCTGGCTTACTGGTGGTGGGTTGGCTGATGGTGTACCTGGTTCCGCTCATGATTTTTTTGTGCCTCAAGGTCTTCATGAAAAGTATTTTGCTAAATACAACGTGCTGCTGGCTATATACGAGGGCGAAATTGTTGGATGGGCTGTTAAAGCGAATAAGGGCGTGCTGATTCATTTGTTGGTTGCGGGGACTTTTCGCGGTAACGGTATCGGTGGCGAAATGCTCAGGCGAATGTCACCGGACGTTGTGCGCAGTAAGTTCGATCAATCGACGGGAGATCCGGCGGCGTTTTATCGTAAACACGGTTATGTCAAGGTGTTGGGTGAGAGGCTTGGTAAAAAGAAGAATATTGAGTTGTTCACCAAAGAAGATAGTGTCGGAGGTGGAAGTCAAAAAGGTGATGTGGAAGTCAAATCGGCGGTTTTTCCAGATCTGGAAAAAGCTGATATTACCAAAAAGGGGCGTCGGAGATCTGTCGATGTTTTGGCGAAAAAGCTGCATTTGGGAAATTTTCACCCGGAGCGATTTTAAGATTGATTTTTGCACGCGGCTTTTGTAGTTTGTAGTTTGACCGATTGAGCGAGTCGGTTTGAGGAGTAGTTTGTTTTTTTAGACGCATTTTTTTGCGGGTGTTCCGCATGGTTATTTTGAAGCTCTATGGAGAGAGCGGGAGGTAGCGTAATGGCTTTTATAAGGTCCATCGAGCAAATCGCCAACAAATTCGCGACTGTCACCCCTGGTCGGACTCAGGATTATGA
>JAUVYQ010000349.1 GCA_030603035.1 Phycisphaerae bacterium
TTTGATCATATCATAGGGTTGAACGGCGAGATTTTAGCACCCAAAGTATTACTCGACACCGAGATAGAACCCGCAAAAATACAGGCCGAGCCTATAATTTGGCGAAAAACAACAGCGGACGAGTTTCATGTACCGGCCGCCGTACTCGGAGCTAATGGTGAGATATTACAGCCTAAGGTATTACTCGACACCGAGATAGAACCCGCAAAAATACAGGCCGAGCCTATAATATGGCGAAAAAGAACGGCGGACGAGTTTCATGTACCGGCCGCCATACTCGGAGCTAATAGTGAGATATTACAGCCTAAGGTATTGGATTGTATTGCAGTCGAGGCCGCAAAAATAAACCTTAAAGCTATTATATGGCGTAAAAGAACGGCGGACGAGTATCATCTTCCTGCCGGTGTAATGCATAGGGATGGTGCGCCGATTTCATTTCGTACTTATACGTATGAACAGATTGATCCTGTGGATTTCTCTGTTGATACGGTAGTACCCATCCGACTTACCGACGGGAAGCAATTTCTACCTCCAGCTATTTTAGTTGACGGTGGAGGTATGTTGCGCTGCAAGGTAGACGAGATCGGCCCCTGGGATATGGAAGCTACGCCACAAATAGGCATAGTTCACGGGTTGACATTCACCAAAATTAGAATGGCGCTAGCTGTTATCAGTAATGACGCTGGAGGACGATGGTATCCCATAAATACCGGTTTATCTGCTGCTAATTCGACACCGCAGGGATTTGTATATCACTGGGACGCCACTAACATATACCTGTCAGCGTTGGACGGCGGTTTATTCGATAGTGCAGAGTTTAATGATGGCGTCATGAATCGTGGCTATGTCACGATCTGGTATCAGGACTAAACATGCCAGAAGAACTGCTCGATATAATCCGCCGTCTCCGTAACCAAGGGCTCACTGCAATCCAAGTACAGAAATGGTTACGCGATAATAATTACGCGATACCGTGGGTTGAAACCAGAAAAGTATATCTACAAGCCGGGAGGTAGAAAATGAGCGATCCTGTATTGCAAGGAATTGCAGACGATCTGAAAAACGTAGATACCGAAATTGAACGTGCTCGTACACTTATCGCGGTTGCCGAGGAAGCCGGAGAGGATGTCGGCAAGCTAAAAGCGGAGCTTCGTGTAGCGGAGTCACGTAAAAATAAATGGACTCGGGCGCTCGAACTGCGCGGTGTGCGACCGTCCGGGTAACTGAACCATGACAGCCGACGAATACTCTGCTCTGCTATCTGAGTTTAGTAACGTTATCTCTCAGATCAATTACGCCGTTGACAATATCGGTTCCAAAGTATCGACCGAAGCTACTCGCATTATTGCATCTGTTACCGGCATGATAACTAAT
>JAUVYQ010000298.1 GCA_030603035.1 Phycisphaerae bacterium
TCATAATACCACTTTAGCCTGGTCGATAGCAAGATAAAAATTACTTACGCAACCTCTCAGCGATTATGTCGATACTTCTCCGCCGCGGTCCGCAGCTCGGCTCGCTGTCAAAAGCAGCCTCTAAAGCCGAATCGCCGCCCAATTGCGGAATCGAATCGCCCTTGGTTCGAACAACGCCTGGCCGTACAAAGATATCAATATTGTGTTTTTTACCAACTCTCCTGCTCGACTCTTTGACAAAATCATGTTTAACGTAAAACGGACCCGGGTCCCCTGTAGTTTGATCGAATTTGCTTCGCACAACATCCGGCCGCAGCTTCTTTAACATCTCGCTACCGATTCCCTGATCACGAAATGTCCCCGCTACAAGCAAATGGATCAAAACCGCCTTCTTTGTCTTTACCGCCCATCCAACAATTTCGCCCTCAAACAAGGCCAGCAAAACAACATACTTCGCCAGGTAGCTCTTATGCCTACCAACTGGAACAAAAAAATCATGCGCAGATCCTGTAACACCATCAGCCTTACCGCCGCCCGTTAGCCAAAAATCTACGAACGCCACAATAGCCGTAAGATCTTCATTCACCGCAATACGATATTCAATTTCCATAATCGTCTATTATAGCACTTTGTTTAGCTATCGCCAAACATTCGCCTTCTTTGTTTTGGGCTTCGCCCAAAACTCGCTCGCCTGTTCTGAACATCTTGTCGGCGAAGTGCTTTTGCAATTCCGCCAAAATCTCCCTGGCCATCTTTGTCCTTATATCATACATACTGGCCAAGACCCTGACATCTACGTGCTGGCTACATCGATTACAAAGTATACTCAAGGTCTCAAGCTGCTTGCTTAGCCCATGCAGCGCAAAGTAACCGGTCTCAACAGGGACAATAACATCGCTCGCAGCCCTTAGTGCATTGAAGGTCAACAGCCCCACGGCCGGTGGACAATCGATTATTGCGTAGTCGTATTCGCTTTTTATTTCGTCCAGGGCATTTCTCAAACAGCCCTCACAATCAGCAATTCCGTTCATTTGCTGCTCGAAAGCCGACAGGTCAATGCTTGCCGGTGCCATCTCCAACCTATCGCTAATCTGCCAGAGTATTTCAGTCATCTTTATCGGCTCATTTCTGCATTTGCTTATGAGTACATCGTAGATGCTTTGTTCAATCTGCTCCTCCTCCTCTGCTCTTTCCTTCTTGCGCTCCGCTCTGGGGGGTCACCTCCATGGGGCGCTAAGTTCATTCCCACCCAAGTCATCGTCCCAGCTAGTACCCACCACCACAAAACCACAACACGACAGGGACGGCAAGTGCAGCGTTTCAACAAAGTCGAATGCAGGAATGCCGTAGGTTTCTTCCCCCCAAACCCCCTATTTTCCTTGGCTTAAAGGCTGAATCGGATGGGGAAACTATTTATTTGTGGGGAAGAAACCAACTCATTTTCCTTTAAACCGCCAAATTCCCCATTCCAAACGACGCGAAAAAACATCGCACCGTTTGCAATAAGCCCCTTTGGCGGATTCGACTTTGTACGAATTTATGTGCAAAGCGATGAACGAATATCTTTCTTTTGCACATAAACCCGCTGCACACATCGAGACGAATCGATGTCGCTCCAAAAACAGGAGCTGGTTGCCGTCCCCTAAAACCGGCGGCAGGGCTTCGCCCTCTTTATGAGCTGACCGTGACATCCCGTATCCGACGAGCTCGTCCCTTGCCCATTCTCTACGCTCTACCGCGCACAGCTCATAAGCTTTGCGAAGCGCAAAGGCCGCCGAACGCGGGCCCG
>JAUVYQ010000269.1 GCA_030603035.1 Phycisphaerae bacterium
TGTTTAGTCCTGATTTGAGGTTGCTCTTAAATTCGAAGGGCGAGCAAGCCCCTGCAAATCCGTGAACTTTTTCCCACCCGTCCGACTCGTGAAGATGCCCCCAATACAGAGTGCTCGCACAATTAATACAGACCGACCGGCTCAATTCCACGCACGGTCGGCGAACTTCGTCCTTCGGACCGCAGACTGGCCGTGAAAGAGAGGCTCCTTTGTCGGTGCATAAGAATGGCCCTCCGCCGAATCATCAAGACACGGCCAGAAGAAACGACGGTGTACCGTCTGAACAAATACAGAAATACAGAGGCGGTTCAACAAATCACATCAAGAAAAAATACGGATTTTTCTCGTCTGCGACCGGAATCTCAAAATAAAATAATACTCAATTTGCGAGGGTGATTCTGCGTTTCCGTACCTTTTACGCCCACTTTCCCCCTCATAGTCTCCGTGTCGTCCGCCGTCAGCTCTTTCCAAACCACAATATCTGGTGTATGCTTTATGTAATGGCAAAAAAAAACACTACATTTTGTATCGCCTGTGGGGCTGTTGTCAGTCCGCATATTCGATTCTGTTCTCGACTCTGCAAGCTTATAGGCAAACCCAAAAAAGCAAAGCCTCGCAAACACAGCAAACACAAGTCCAATAAAGCTAAGCACATAACCGCAGGCAAAAAAGCAAAGTAAAACATGATCATGTTTGGATCTGATTTTTGGAAGATTTTAAAATTCGTCATTGCTCTGATGAAGTTGATGGCTGAAATGTTTGGCAATGATGATGAAAAAAAAGCCGCGAAAGATAACGGCTTGTAACTCTTAGGAGGTATTATCATGAACATTAAACTTGGTGCCGGACTTGTTGATGCACGTGGCTCAATATCTGGCATGACTGTTTCTCGCAATAGTGCAGGTCTCTACGCAAGAGCCAGGGTAAAACCTGTCAACCCGAACACGACACGTCAGGATGATGTCCGTTCAGGTGTGGCTGTAGCTACTGCACGCTGGTCTGAAACTTTGAATGAAGCGTCTCGTGTACTCTGGAACGAATACGCTGCTCTTGTTGCAATGAAGAACAAACTCGGTGACACAATTTTCAACTCCGGATTTAACCACTACGTTCGCAGCAATGCGTTTCGCATGTCTCTTGGCTTTGCCGCCATCGATGCAGCTCCGTCCATCGGTGAACTGCCCGCCCAGGACCCATCCATTTCTATAGCTCCGGCAGCCAGTTCACAACAATTGGAACTGACGTTTGACAACAGTATGTCATGGGCCAACGAAACAGGCGGCGTATTATTCGTTCACCAGGGCAGGCCGCAAAACCCCCAACGTTATTACTTCGGCGGCCCCTGGCGATGGTTAATGTGCATTGGTGGTGACGATACAACTCCACCAACTTCACCTGATCCGGCCCCTGCTGTTTATCACATCACTGAGCTGCAGCGGCAATGGCTTTACTGTCGAATTCAACGTGCCGATGGCAGGCTAAGCGAACCGTTCAGAGCCGAAGCATTCGTTGGTGCATAATCTTCTTTGTCTTCGGAGGGGAGTTCGAAGAAAGGAAGTAAGTTATGTCGAGTCCGATTCGACCATGGCCGTACGCTGCAAAATCAGTTGTGCAGTTCGAATGGATATCAAACGTTCTCACCATTTGGATAATCTTTCGTCACCCGATGGACCAATCCGTCAAACCCCCTCATGCCAAATGGCTTTTACTTGTCAATGGCGTTCCTAGAACCCCGAACGCTTCTGTTTGGATTGATGAATGGACCTTGAAATTAACCAGGACTTTCGTCGCCGCTCACCCGGCAGCTGTTACACTTGAGTACGATGGCCCTGATGAAAACTTACGGACCACGTGGGGAAAACAATGGGAGCCGTGGGGACCTATCATTGCTGCAGATGTTCCTTACCATTGGGAGCACATACTCGATGTCGATGTTCCGAACGAAAGAGTTACTATCAACGGCGTTCTACTTCTTACAACAAAAACTTTTGCAACTGGGGGTTATGCCAATATCGATGTTTCCGATGTCAATATTATTTTCCTCGATAATTCTGCTGGTGCCGTAATCGTCCGCTCACTTGCCAACGGTGTCAACGGCCAGGTTCTTTATTTTCCTCTCATTGCTTCAGCCGCCAACAACGTCACGATGCAGCATATCTCGGGTTCACCT
>JAUVYQ010000276.1 GCA_030603035.1 Phycisphaerae bacterium
TCTGATTGCCGAGGGGTATAAGATTAAAGACGGCCTCGCCACAGTGCCCGACTCGCCTGGATTTGGCTTGAAGCTCGACGAGGCCAAATTCGCAGCGACCGTGAAGGTGGAATTCGATCTGAAGGCGTAAAAGTTCGATAACCCTGTATTGGCTAAATAATAGAAAAATAAAAAATGGATGAGTGGGAAATTGATAAGCCGCTTGGACAGTGCTGGGGCAGCGGTAAAAAGATTGAATGCGGCGAAGAATACTACGGCGCTCTGGTAGAAACCGAGGAAGGACTGCAACGGCGGGATTTCTGCGCTAATTACTGGCAAAGTGAAAAGCCGGATGTGTTTTGCTACTGGAAGACCAGGCTGCCCTCCGGCGACGAGAAAAAACAGATATTCGTTGATGACGAGATGCTGATGGCTTTTTTTGAACGGCTGGAGGGAGAGAGAGAGCAGGAAAAAATAAATTTTCGGTTTGTCCTGGCGTTGGTTTTGATGCGAAAAAGGCGTCTGAAATATGATTCGTCCAAAGTCGAAGACGATAAGGAAATCTGGCGTTTAAGAATAGTCGGCAGCGACAAGGAATTCGTCGAGATGATAAATCCGCGCCTTGATGAGGAGCAAATCGGGCAATTATCATCGCAGATAGGCGAGATATTACGGGTGGATTTGTAAAGGTGAATTATCAGCAGCACAAGTATCTTTTGTTCTTTCATTTTGCTTTGGCAATATTAGTTCTTGCCGGCTGCGCGCCCGAACTGAAACACCCGATGCGCGTTTGCCCCGGCAAAAGAACACCATCGCAATCATTGGATTCGTTGAGATTAACTTCAGAGAGCATAGTGCCGCTGAAAGCTACCGGCCGATGTGTTGCGCGGTTCTATGTTGAGGATAAGGAGTATCATGAAAGCTTCCCGGTTACGCTCTGGGTAAATCCGCCGGCCCAAATGCGCCTGCACGGAGATTTCTTCCTGAACCCCAGAGGGATTGTTCTCGGCTCGAACGAGCGCGAGTTCTGGCTGGCGATAAAACCAAAAGAGATAAGCACTTACCATTGGGGTCTATGGTCTGAACAAAACTCATCCCAGAGTATTATCATTAATCCTAAGACTCTGCTTGAAGCTCTGGGAATTCAGCTGCCTGGCAGCGATGGAACCTGGTCCCTATCGAACGAAGGTGCGTTTGATGTGCTTACGAAAAGAAATGACCGGGGCCGGATAGTCAAAAAGGTGTATATCTATAGCTGTGACTATCGAGTTTCCAAAATTGAGTATTTTAATGTGGATGGCGAAGTGATGGCTATTGCAGAACTATATAAATATAGAGAAATATCCGAAGGGTGTTTTGTACCTCGCGTCATAAAGATTATTACATACGCCCAGGAGGGTCGTGAAAATTCGGTCATAATCACTCTTGGGTCAGTGAAGCCATATAAATTTGACAAAAAAATGCAGGATGTTTATTTCAATCGTCGCAAGCTGAAGGGTTTCAAGCATATTTATAGAATCATTGACGGTCGTATGATTGAACAGCCGGAGTGAATAAAAACGGAGTTTGTGTATGGGCAGGATAGATTTGAGAAAGAGAATGAGTGAGGGCCTGTTTCTGTTAGATGGGGCGATGGGGACTGAGCTGATTGCCCGCGGGGTCGAAGCGGGCAAATGCAATGATTATCTAAATATCGAGTCGCCCGATATCGTTTCTGATATTCACCGGGTGTACATTGAAGCGGGCAGCGACGCGGTTATTACTGATACATTCGGCGCGAATAGATATGCACTGGCCCGGCACGGCCTTGACGATAAGGTCAAAGATATAAATACGGCAGCAGCGCAAATAGCTCGCAGAGCTGCCGGCGAAGAAAAGTATGTCTTAGGCGATATTGGGCCGAGCGGGGATTTTCTGGAGCCACTGGGAAGTGTGAAGCCGGAGGAATTAAAAGATGCGTTTGCTCAGCAGGCGAAGGTGCTTTCGGCAGGGGGGGTGGACGGGTTTATAATCGAGACGATGACGGCTCTCGATGAAGCGACGATTGCAATCGAAGCGGTCAAATCTATATCTGATTTGCCGGTATTCGTTTCGCTTGCCTATGACCCAGCCGGCGA
>JAUVYQ010000164.1 GCA_030603035.1 Phycisphaerae bacterium
GCACTTTCTTCAAAGGGATTTGATTCGTGGAAACGCTCATCGACTATTTCGACAGGGTGGGGGGATACGATTGGTGGGTCGTTGCCATTGAGTTGTTTCTTATCGGCCTTGTTGTCTACTGGGCTGTGGACTTCCTTGAAGGCACTCGTGGAGAAAGGTTGTTCCGGGGTGTCATCTTCATTCTTTTTGCCGGTGTATTCATCTTGACCTTGGTGGTCAAACAGCTTGAGTTCGAGCGGCTTGAATACCTTTACAAGGGCTTTTTGATTGCTGTTTTGATTATTGCTGTTGTGGCGTTTCAGCCGGAGATTCGAAGAGCGCTTATACGAATAGGCCAGCCCCGCTTCTGGGGGGGCTCGTCGCGGCAGTTGTCAAGGACCGTGGAAGAGATAATTACCGCTGTAACTGAGCTGTCCGCCGCCCGAACCGGTGCTATTATTGTTATTGAGGGGCGGGTGGCGTTGGGTGAATTTATAGAAACCGGCGTTCGAATCGATGCCAGGGTTACGGCTGAGCTGCTCAAGACTATTTTTCATCCCGGCACTACCCTTCACGATATGGCCGTTATGATACGAGGCGATAGAGTAGTTGCCGCCAGGGTGCAGTTGCCTTTAGCTGAGGCCGGCAGTATCGACGGCGTTGAGTTCGGTTCCCGTCACCGGGCTGCTATAGGCATAACGGTAGGTTCGGACGCCACCTGTTTGGTAGTAAGTGAAGAAAACGGCACCATTTCACTTGCCCGGGACGGAGAGTTGAGCAGGCAAGTAAGCCAATCTGATATCAGGTCGCATCTGAGCAGCGCTATGGGCGAGAGCGTACCGATTGTCAAGCGGTTCTGGAGGTTTCCTAAAAAAAGCGTGCATAAGTCATAAGTGGATAAGCGTGCTTGTGTTCTTATGCAGTTGTGCTCTTCTGTAACGAGAGACGCTAATGGTAAGAAAAATCAACTACGGCAAAATATTGCTTGTGATATTCCTGACGGTCTTGATATGGGTCTCGGCGGACTTGGCCAAGACGGAGAAGCTGCCTGTTTCCGGAGGTAAGATAACGGTAGGCAATTCTACCGAGGGACCGTTGTGGATTAGTTTCGGGAAAGAATATGAGGGGTCTGTGGCTATTGACAGTATGGTGCTGAAAGGCTCGACGTCGACGATTGATAAGGTAAAGAGGAAATTAAGAGATGGGTCGCTGAGTCTGGAGTTTTCTTACTGGCCGCAGGTAGAAGATGTAAACGAGCCAGAATACTTGCTTGATGTGTTTGATTTTCTGCGAAGAAACGACCAGATAAGACGGTGGGGCCTTACGGTTGAATCCTGCAAGCCGGATAAGCTTTCTGTTAATGTTGTTAAGCTTGCTAAAAAATCACTGACGGTTAAATGTTTTGATGAAGATGGAAATCCCCTAAAGGCAGAAAGTAAGCCGTCAGAAGTTAATATGTTTGTGCCCGAGCATTGGGAGGGTGAAGCACTCACGGCGAAGGTTCGGTTGACACGCGGCGAAATTGAGCAGGCAAGAATGGAGGCTGTTCCGAAGAAACCTTATGTCAAGGTCGCGCCGGGCCAGATAAGGGAGGCCGCCGGAACTGTGGAAATCACGGCACCACCGGAAGAAGAGCGGCTTAGTGATTACACTATAACAGCAGCAACGCTCGCTATTGCTTTAAGTCCGAACCTGCAGGGGAAATACAAAGTTGTTGTAAGCAATCTTGATGCAGTGATGGAGTCCATTGCAATCCGAGCCACTCTGGATGCGCAACGAGCCTATAAGCTGCAGCCATACCCCCTAATGACACTGTATATTTTTGACGATGACGCACAAAAAGGAACGGAGGAGCAACGGAGAGAGGTTGTTTACAATTTCCCCCCAGAATTCGTCCGCAAAGGCGAAATTGAGTTAAAAAATCCTGACCAGCCGGCAGAAGCTAAGTTTAAGTTGATACCTCTTGCTTCTGGCGGGTCTGCGTCGGATGAGTGACACTGAAGAAAACTATCAGGGCCTCGACGGTCATCCATAATGCCAGTGCGAATATGCCAGCTCCGATTGTAACAAGAAGCCAATTTTGCTCGGTGAGAAAAATCGTTTCATTTTTAACCATGGCCCAGTTTGTAATCACCAGCATAATCAGGCACGGCACCGCAGTTACGATAAACTTGCATCCGCCCTTGCGTTTTAGATAAATCGTTATCACCAATAGAGCCAGAGCTGCCAGAAGCTGATTTGAAGTTCCGAACAGAGGCCAGAGTTTCATTGCTCCTGTGCCGTCAGCGCCCGTGGCAAATGCTAACCCTGCTGCGGTAAGGACAGCGAAAGTGGTTGCCGCCCATCTGTTGGCGAGGAATGGGATTCGCAGGTCGGTTGCCAGCTCACTTATCACATAGCGCTGGATTCGCACCGAGGTATCGAGTGTTGTGCCGGCAAAAGATGCGATAAAGACACCCATAAGCGTAATTCCCACCGTTTCGGGCAGTCCGAGTGTCCCCATCATATTGGCTGCACCGATAACCACGGGGGCTATTTTGTCAGATAGCCCTTTGGCCCCTATCCAGGCGCTATAGTAGTGTTGCCAGGCGGCTTGGCCTGTCAGGATTGTTCCGTTGTCGAGTTTTACGGCCATTGCTATGCCGGCTGCGACGCAGATAATGACCAGCACCGCCAGGAAGCCTTCGAGCAGCATTGAGCCGTAACCGACAAACAAACTGTCCGGCTCCTTTGCAACTTGTTTGGCGGTTGTGCCGGAGGCCACAAGGGAATGGAAGCCGCTGATGGCGCCGCAGGCGATTATGACAAACATAAACGGCCATATCGGCGGTGTGTTTATCGGCAGCGAAGGATTGATAGCAGGTGCTACCAAGGGGAGCTTGTCCGTTAATGACGCTACTACCGTTCCGCCGGCCAGGAGAGCCATAGCAATAAAGAGCTGCCAGGCGTTGATATAATCCCGTGGTTGAAGTAGCGTTGTTACCGGTAGTGTCGAAGCCACCCAGGCGTAAATCAGCAAGATTATCACCCACAAACCGGCGGCGGGTATCCCAAAGGCGGTGCTAAGTCCACAGGGGAGCCAACTGCCGACGGCAATGCACAGATACATTCCCACTACGGCAATAGCTGTTGCAATGGGGACGCTGGCCCCTCTTTTATAAACCGCAAAGCCCAGCGCCACGGCTATTGGAATCTGGAGCCAGACGGCCAGGACCGAGCTTGGGAACCGGGTAAAGACCGCCGCAATCACAACGCCAAATATTGCGATAACAATCAGCAGGCTCAAAAACACAACGGCGAAGAATATGAATTGCACGCGGATGTTGATATATTTGGCAGCTACTTCTGATATGCTTTTGCCTTCATTTCGCATCGAAACGACCAGCGAGCCGAAATCGTGCACAGCCCCCATAAGGATACAGCCGAAAGTCACCCAGAGGATAGCCGGCAGCCAACCCCAGATGATACCTATCGCCGGTCCGACAATCGGCCCTGTTCCGGCAATCGAGGTGTAGTGATGCCCGAAGATTATTCCTTTGCGAGCGGGGACGTAATCGATACCATCCTGAAGTTCCACGGATGGCACGGGTGCGTTTTTGTTGAGTTTGAAGATTTTTTTTGCGAGAAATCGCCCGTAAGTATGATAAGCGACGATGTAACCACCCCCGCAAACCAGCATCAGTAAAAGTGTATCCATTCTAACCTTTCCTTGTTAAAAACGGCTTATTTCCTGTGCGAACGGGCTAACAGTCTTATGGGCACCTCCTCTACCGGCAGCAGCTCACGCAGTCTGCCTGTAATAAATCGGCGATAATTCTCCTCGAACAGTTCCGGGTTGTTCACGAACATAAGTATCGTAATCGGATTGACAGAAATTTGTGTGGCATAGTAAATCTTTGGCCAGCTGCCTTTGCCTTTGACTCCGCCAATTTTCTCTGTCTTTATGATTTCAAATGCCTTGTTCAATTTGGCAGTGGGTATCCATGTTGTTGTCTGCTTGAAAATCTCACCCGCCAAATCCAGCACGCTCTGAATATTTTTCGCCTCAGTTGCCGTAGTAAAAGCTATCGGCGCGTATTTTAGGCCCGGCAGCAGCTTTGTCAAATACTCCTCATAGTCACCGGTAGCAGCAGTCTCTTTAGCCAGGTCCCATTTGTTCACGACCAGTATGCAGCTTTTACATTCATCAACGATGAACCGCGCCACCTTCTTATCGACCTGCGAAACAGGCACTGCGGCATCTATAAGAAGCAACACAACGTCAGCCCGGCGAATCGACCGCGTCGCCCGAACATAGCTGTAGAATTCGATGCTGTCAGCTATCTTGCTTTTCTTTCTTATCCCTGCGGTGTCAATGACAATGATGGTTTTGCCGTCTTTTTCAAACCGCACGTCTACGGCATCTCTGGTGGTGCCCGGCGTCTCGCTGACGATGACCCTGTCGGACCCTACCATAGCGTTTACAAGGGTGCTTTTGCCGACATTTCGCTTGCCGACTATCGCAATCTTCATAACCGGCTCCGGCGGTTTGGTTGATTCTAAAGCTGCGAGTTTGTCAAAGACTTTGTCGAGCAGGACGGCTTTATTAAGATTGTTCTTTGCCGAGATGCACAGAAATTCGCCGAAGCCGAGTTTGGAAAATTCACCGGCGGCAGGAAACATCCTGGCGGTGTCGGCTTTGTTAGCAACGCCGATAACGTCAAACTCACCTTTGCGCAGAAGCCGGGCTATTTTTTCATCTAACGGCACAAGCCCATCGCGAATATCCACCATAAAAATCACAAGATTCGCAGATTCAATCGCCTGGAGGATTTGCTGCTCGATATGCTCGCTAAGGTCGTCGGTATCGACTATTCCGTATCCGCCGGTATCGATAAGCTCAAAGTACCGGTCTGTCTTTTCTCCGCAGTCCCAAGGGGGACGCCTCTCGGCGGATGCCTTACGGCAGATAATGGTGCTGATGCGGTCTCTTGTAACGCCAGCGGTCGGCTCAACGATACTTATCATTGACCCGGCCAGTGCGTTTAAGAGACTGCTCTTGCCCACATTCGGGCGACCAATTATCGCAACTACCGCCAACGCCATAAGTCCTATCCGAATCTAATATAAAACTGTTATCAGACGAAAAACGAATTATATCAGAATTGTTAGATGAACCGAAAAGAATTAAACGCAGAGAATCCGTCATTGCCACTTGTGTGGCAATGCCGGAAGAACGCAGAGAAAGAATTAGCCCGCATTTCTCACAGCACCAGTTGAAAAAAGCTCCTTTTCTGGTATAACTTGTTTAGAAAAAACAAGTTAACAAAAAGAAAAGGAGCAATACAATGAAAACACACTGTAATCAAAAAACCCTCGAATTTCAAACA
>JAUVYQ010000084.1 GCA_030603035.1 Phycisphaerae bacterium
GGAATCTACCGAAAGATTTGCCCAGGATATGCGGAGCGTATTGGAATTGTTCGGTTATGCCGAGCCGGCGGCATTGCCGGTTTTTGTGCTGTCGGACGGCAACGGTGCGATAGAAAGCATAGTTTCTTGTCTTGAGTCGGCGGGATTTAATGCGGCGGCAGCTTTGCCGGAGATTAAAAAATTAAGGGCGCAGATGGAACTTGGCGCCGAAGACATCTACGAATATCGGGTGCCGATAGGTCTTGCACTGATGGCACTCGAAGGGCGTGCAGAAGAGCTTGATATTTTTGAGCGTTTATATAACCCTGCCGGGGAGAGAAAAAAGAAGCATTGGTTGTATTCGCCAAAAGCAGCGTGTGCGATTGCAGCGGCAATGTTGGCCGCGCTGGTTATTGTCTCTTATGCAATTGACGTGGCCGGTTCGAATGCAATCAAAAAGCGTTTGAGCACGTCGGCTTCGGGTATAAATGTGAACCAGCTTATGCAGCGCCAAAAGTTAATCAAAACAGTTGCACGAGAGAGACCCGACCTGCTGCAACTTTTAAACGAAATAAATATAAAGGACAGCGGGGGGATAATGTTGGACAGCTTTAATTTCAAGAAAGGTCGGCCGGTAACCATAAGCGGGCAGGCACCCGGCACCGACCAGCTATACAAGTTTCAAGCAGCTCTGCTGAGCAAAAAAGGCATAACGGAGGTTAAGATACAAAATGCGGCACCCACGAAGGCAGACGCGGCACCCACGAAAGCAGGCGGAGATTCGTCCCCGCGAAGGCAGGGCGACGCCAGAGGCAAAAAGCTCAAGTTTACTATAACTTTTCATTACAAGAGTTTTACCATGAAGAGAACGGGGACGTCCATCGGACGATTAGTGAGACAATGATGAAGAAATTAGGCGAAAAAGATATAAGGGCGCTGAAGATTGGTGCCGTCTGTGTGGCGGCCATTCTGGTGTTTCTATTTGCAACGTGGTGGCGCGACCGCTGGGCAAAAGTGAGAGAAGAAGGGGCTGAGGTAAGAGCTCAGTTAGAAGCCATCAGTGTGGACAAGACCAGGCAGGCGGGCTTAATGTCGATTGTGCCGGTATTTGAGATGCCGGTAATCGAGGAAGAACAAAAGTTTCTGTTCAGGAAGAAGCTTGACGAGCAATTAAAAAAGGCGGGAATAAAAGGCAAACCCCTGCAGATTCTTACTGCCGGAAAATCACCGGCGCCCGGCTATAAGTTGTTGCGTTTGAAGTACAGCGGCAAGTGCAGGTTCGGGCAGGTGTTTGATTTGCTTGCCAGACTGAATGAGAATCCTTACCTGGTTGGCATCGAGGAGATGCGGATAAAATGCGACCCAAAGAAACGGCAGGAAGTCGAACTGAATTTAACGGTGTCAACATTTGTTAAGTGAGCGAGACACCAGTTGGGTAGTATATGCAAGATAATTATCTAAAAGAAAAGCTCGTTGTCATAGTGCTGCTTGGAGTTTCAGCGTTTTTGGGCATTATGATTTTGGTTAAAGTCAGGGGCTTTTTTGTGTCCTCGGCCTGGGCAGAGAACGCAGTCAAAAGGGCTGTTGCGCAAACTAAGCCGGATGCTAACGATGTGGAAGAGTATTTGGCCAAATCTAAAACAATTGCTGATGAATTGAAGAAGAAAAATTTGTTTGCACCGCCTCCGCCGAAGAAGCACCCTGTAAGCCAGGTGTCAGGCATATTGGGCGACGAGGTGCTGATAAAGGGCAAATGGTACAAAGTCGGTGACAAGGTGGGCGACGCGAAAATTGTGGCAATCGAACCCACGCAGGTCAAAATCGAATGGGAGGGCAAGGAAAAAGTCTTTGACCCAATCAGTGCGGTGAGCGCTGCTGAGCCAAAGAAAGTTGTTGAAAAAGCCGTTGTGAAAGAAAAGGTGGAGCAGAAAAAGATAGCGGCGCCGGCGGAGAAACCCGTGGAAGAGAAAGTCGCCGCCGCACCTGTTGAGGAGGACCCGCTCGCCTTTATGGGAGTGAAATTATCGCCAAAACTAAGAGAGATGCTCTTGCAGCAGTGGAACAAGATGTCTGATGAAGAAAAGGAGAAGATGAAAGAAGAGTGGAACAAGATGTCTGACGATGAAAAACAACAGGCTATTGAGGCAATGGAACAAATGAATGGAATTCCTCCTTAGGTTAGCGTTGAGGAAATGTAGAGATAGAGTTGGGTTTGTGAGAAAGGGAGTTTATGAAACTTAATTATCTAAAAGCAAAGAAGGAATCGGTCTCAATTGTGCTGCTCTGGTTTTCAGCGTTTTTGGGCGTTCTGATTTTAGTTAAGGTGGGCGGTTTCTTTGTGGCTTCAGCAAACGCAAAGACTTTAGTGGAAAAGGCCTTTACCCAAAGTAAGCCGGATGCCAATGATATGAAGAAATATTTTGCCAAATCCAAGGCAATTGCTGATGAACTGAAGAGGAAAAATTTGTTTGCACCGCCTCAGTCGAAGAAGCACCCTGTAAGCCAGGTATTGGGTATATTGGGCAGTGAGGCACTGATAAACGGCAAATGGTATAAAGTGGGCGACAATGTGGGAGATGCGAAAGTTGTGGCAATTGAACCCGCGTTAGTCAGGATTGAATGGGATGGCAGGGAAAAAGTCTTTGCGCCGATGCAGGCGGCGGGTTCTTCGGGTCCAGGTGGCCCGAGGCGTGGAGGACCAGAGATAGCAAGCAGGACAGAGGGAGGGCCGAGAGCAGGTGCCGAGATGGTTGTAGTTGGGCCTGGAGGAAGGCAAGGGCCGGGCCGCTTCGGAGAGGAGGGATTTGGGGGGATGAGGGAAAGATGGCAGAATATGTCCGAGGAAGAAAGGCAGGCGCTTAGAGAACAAATGCGTGAAAGATTTGGCGGCAGACGAGGCCCAGGTGGCGGAAGGCGAGGTGGAGGTGGCAGACGGCGATAAAACGATTGAAGCGAGGTAAATAAAATGAAACAGTCAAAAACAATAATATCGGCAATAGTTGTTATTGCGGTGCTTCTCACTGTTTTGGGGCTCATTTCTTGCAGCAAAAAAAGCGGGCAAAAAAACGGGCCAGCTGAGTCCGAGAAAACCAGCCAGGCCCAAAAGCCGGGTGACGCAAATGAGCTTGAAAGAGAACGTGCAAGGATGGCTCAAGCTCGGGCTAAGAGGAGAGCAACGCTTGGCCGTGAAGAGACAGCGAGGCTCCGCGATGTATCTCCGGAAGAAAGGGCCAGATTAAGAGAGCAAAGGGAGAAGATACAGCAAAGATGGCAGACTATGTCCGAGGAAGAAAAGGAAGAGTTTAGAGCTAAAATGCGTGGGGGGGAGAATATGACTGAGGAAGAAAGAGAAAAAATTATAGCCGAACTGCGTGAAAGACTTAACGCCGGACGGCAAGGAAATGATTAAAGTGAGGTAAATAAAATGAAACAGTCAAGAACAATAATATCGGTAACAATTGTTGTGGCGGTCCTTGTTATTGGTGGGGCCGGCTCTTATATCTCATGGGCCAAGCTGGCAAGAGGGACTAACGAAACCAGAGCAGGCAATGAGCCTAACCAACCCGGCGAGGTCCAAAAGCCGGGTGACGCAAATGAGCCTGGAGCGGCGGTTGATGTTAATGGGCCCGCTGATGTAAATGAGCCAAGTGAGCCGAACGAGCCAAGTGAACCGATTGACCCGAACAATATCCTGGAAGCTTTAAATCTTAAAGACGTTGCAATGAAGGACATCGTTAAGAAACTCGCAGAGTGGACCGGCAAGGTGATTATTCCGGCCGATGATGCAATGAAAGTGAAGATAACCATATACTCGGCGAAGAAGCTGCCGAGACGTCAGGCCCTTTCGATGATTTACACTGCCTTGCGTGCAAAAGGCATTGTTGCCGAGCACACCGACAACGTGATTGAGCTAAAGCCTATTAAAGATGTAAAAACCGGCCCGGTTCCCACGGTATCGGCTGGCCAGGCTCTTGCCATGATTGAAAATAAAAAGCAGGTGGTTCAGACGTTCTTTAAGCTTGTGAACTACAGCCCTTCTCAGATGGGTCAGGTTGTTCAGCCCTTGATTGGGGAGCACGGCTATGTCAGCGCTGATGAAACCACCGGCCAGCTGTTGGTGATTGATACGGTTGAGAATCTGATGCGCCTTGAGCGGATTATCGCGGTATTTGATGTGTCCGAAGCCGGGCAGACCATACAGAGGGTTTTTGAAATTCAATATGGTGACCCTGCAGAAATTGTTCAGTTGTTGAGGATACTGTTGGGTGGCGAGGCCGGCAGCAGCAGGAGTATAAGGGCCCCCAGCCGAGGCGGTAGGCCTTTGCCTTCGTCTTCCTCAAGGCGGCCTGGGCCTCCGGGCAGCAGCGGAAAGTCCGGAAAGTCCGGAAAGTCCGGCACGGCAACGTCGGTTGTGATTGGGCCCAGCCAGATGCCGGTCATTCTTATCCCGGAGCAGAATCGCAGATGGATTATTGCAAGGGCATCGCCCGAAGATATGAAGCTAATTGAAGAGTGGATTACCAAGCTTGACAGGCCGGACCCGATTGAAAGAGATTACGAAACAATCCCAATCACCTATGCCGATGTCAGCGAAGTGGCGAGCCGTCTTAACGATGCGCTGCAGCAGATGCCGGGGCAAGAATTGAAGGCGAGCGTTCTTGTTCAGCCATTGGTCCAGGCAAGACAGATTATGGTCTTCGGCAGAGCGGATAGGCGCGATATGGTCAAGAAACTTATCCAGGAGATAGATATTCCTCCGGGCGAGCTTGAAACAAAAGTTTTCAAATTGAAGCACGCCGACCCTGAGCAGATTAAGGAAAACTTAGATAGTCTATACGGTGAGACCGCCCCGGGCGGAAGATATGACTACTACTACTATAGATACGGACAAAGCCAGCGAAGCCCCTCCGAGATAGTAAAAGTGATAGCATTTCCGACAATGCAGCAGGTAACGGTGATAGCTTCGCCGGTGAATATGAGAAAAATTGAAAAACAGATAGAAGAATGGGACATACCGCTCGATGTAGAGAAGGTCAAACCGTTAATAATTACATTGCGTAATTCCGACCCGGTGCAGATGGCTGATTTGCTACAGAAACTTTTTAGCGAATCAACAAGCGGAGGACTTTCGTATTATGATTATTTTTTTGGTTCCAGAAGCCAGGACAAGCAAAAAATTGTCGGGCCGCTCTACGGCCAGTTGACATTTGAACCTGTCCCGGACACCAAAAAGATAATCGTAATAAGCAAAATGCCTGAGGCATACAAGGTTATTGAGGAATTGATACGCGAGCTTGACACACAGGAAATGGCCGAAATACCGAAAGTCATAACGCTCAAGTACGCAGACCCGGAAGAACTCAGTGAGCGCCTCAATGCGATGTTCAACGAACCGGGTACCGTCGCCACGTTTCGACGTAGTGCACAAGGGCTCAGCGCCTACTCAATGGAAGAAGAAAGCGGTGGCAGCAGCGGCGGCTCCAACAACGAAAGTACCCCCGCAGGCGAATATAAGCCCTGGTGGACCACAGGGCGCCCCAGCTTAGATGAGATGCCGATAAGTAATGTTATAGGCCGGATTCGCTTTGTTCCCGACCCTCACACCAAGTCCATCCTCGTCCTTTCTCCTCCGGAGTTTATAGAAAATATAGAAAATTTGATTAGAGAGCTCGACGTACCGGGCAAACAGGTAATGATAAAGGCAACAATTATGGAGGTTGACCACAGTAGTATGACTTCTCTTGGTCTACAACTGGCGACCAACCCTGCTGATGCGTTTGGTACTCTGGAGGAAAACGCAATCACCGCCCTCACCAGGCTTACGTTTCTGGAAACCCACGGCTCATTAACACTTGATGCAGCAACGGATGTTACTGCCCTGGTTGATTTTTTGGTCAAGAAAGTTGATGCAAAGATTCTTAATCAACAGACCCTCTGGACGAAGGACAATGAAGAAGCGGATTTCTTCAAGGGCGAAAAGGTTGCATTTCAGACACAAGCCACTGTTTCAGATGTCGGAACCAGAGTAACGTCCAGTTTCAAATTTGAGAGGGTAGGCATGACATTACGGGCCAGGCCAAGTATTACTCCCGAAAAGAACGTGGATATGGTTATAAATGTGATTCTCTCACAGCTTACAGGGGAAAACGTAAATGCCCAACCGGTAAGGACCGAGATGGAGACTACAACCAATATGATAGTGCAGGACGGCCAGACAACTATGCTCGGCGGCATCCTTTTCCAGAAAGACAGCATAATCGAACGTAAGCTCCCGCTGTTAGGTGATGTGCCTCTGGTTGGCGCTCTCTTCCGCCATACCGAAACTATACAAGCCAACAGCGAGATGATTATATTTATTACACCCTATGTGATAGATGAACCGGGGAATATGCTTCCTGAAACAATAGAGGAGCTCGAAAAATCAAAAGAAAAGCTGGACAGTGTGTCGGAACAATTACAGGCCACTTTAGGAACTAATGAGGAGCCCCCGGAAACGCAATAAAGTGCGTTGGCGGGCCCTGTGGTGATTGTCAAACTTATTTGAGATTGCTGCAATAAAAAGCTGTGTGTCTGCGTCTTTAGCTGATAGTTGTCAGTAGCCGTGTAATCAAACGCTCACCCCGTTAGAGACCCACGGAAAGAGTCTCTAATGGGACGTAGGATGGGAATTAGTCGAGTCGAATTGTAACTTTATTAACTTATTTTGGAGGACAGTATTATGAAGAGGTACCTAATTTTAATTGGGGCCGTCCTGGTGGTTCTGGCACTGGCGTGGTCTGCATTTGGGCAGCGAGAAGGCAGACGTCCCGCCGAAGGCCGTGAAGGCAGGGGAAGGGCCGGTGCTCTCTCTGCCGAAGAAAGAGCCAGCATGAGGGAAAGATGGCAAAATATGTCCGAGGAAGAGAGGGAGAAACTCAGGACCCAGATGCGTGAAAGGTTTGGCTCCGGACGTCGCTTAGGGCGTGAAGACCAGCTCAAAGCCATCAAAGCGATTGAAGCGCAACTTGCCAAACTGAAAGCAGGCATAGAAGCCCGAGGACCTGAAGCCCGGAGACGAGGACAAGACCTATCTGATGAAGAAAGAGCCAAATTAAGAGAAAGGTTTACGAAAGCCCGCGAAGAACGACAGAAAGCAATAGATGCGATTATAGCACAAATTGCGAGACTGCAACGTCAAAGGCGGCCGACAGCAGAAGGTGAGAAATTCATCATAGTAAACACCGGCGAGCTGAAAGCGGTTCGCGAACTGGCGGTGAAAGAGAAAGCCAGGGAAACGGCCCAGCGTCTCGAAAGGCTAATAGCCGGGCGGCGGGCAAGGCGTCAAAGACCCGAACCGCCGGTCAGGAGACCAGGAGTTGTAGAGCCGGAAGACGCCAGGAAAGCACCGGCGTTCACACTAAATACTTTTGACGGCAAAGAGATAAGCCTTTCCGACTACAGGGGCAAAATCGTGATGCTGGAGTGGTTCAACTTCGAGTGTCCGTATTCCAAATACCATTACGAAACGACAAATACGATGGTCGGACTTGCGAACAAGTACAAGAGCAGGAATGTCGTCTGGCTTGTGGTAAACAGTACAAGCCATACAACACCGGGGGCCAACAAAGAATTTACGCGGAAACATAAGCTGCCGTTTCCGATACTCGATGACAGGTCGGGCAGGGTGGGCCACGCCTACGGCGCAACGAACACGCCTCATATGTACATCATAAGCCCCCGCGGCAATATCCTCTATGATGGCGCGATTGATAATTCGCCATTGGGTAGGAAGAAGGAAGGCGTAATTAACTATGTTGATAAGGCCCTGGCGGAACTGACCGGCGGTAAAGCAGTAACGACATCAAATACCAGGCCTTATGGCTGCTCTGTAAAGTACCCTAAATAAAGCCGGGTAGGACTACAAACTCAAGACCAAAGACCTAAAGTCTTGAGTCTTGTGTCCTGAGTCTTGTGTCTTGCTAAAGCCCTAACTTCTCGGATATGCCCTGCATTGCCTTAAGAACAGTTTCTATGTGCTCGGCCAGCTCAACGCCAAGCTCCTCAGCCCCCTGCTCGATTATTTTTCTGTCCGCCCCGGAGGCAAAGGATTTCTCTTTCCACTTTTTCACAACCGAGCGGACACTTGTCTCTGCCAACTTCTTCGATGGTCGGACAAGCGCCACGGCAACAATCAGACCGGTGAGCTCATCAACGGCGAAAATGCACTTCTTCAGAAGCGTGTCGCGATTTGCTCCGGTGTGCTCCGCGTGGGCCAGGATTGCCTCTGTCAAATCATCGGAGAATCCTTGTTCTTTCAGATACGCTACCCCTTTGAAGGGATGGTCTCTCAGGTCGGGATACTTTTCATAATCGAAGTCGTGAAGCAGGCCGACAATGCCCCACATCTCGGGGTCCTGGCCGAATTTAATGGCGTACGCCCTCATTGCGGCCTCAACAGCGTAGGCGTGCTTTCTCAGGTTCTTATTTGTGGTCCAATCCTCTAAAATCCGCTGTGCTTCGCTTTTATCAGGCCAGACATCCATAATATCAACCTTTCCTTTTCTTTACCGCCGAGTTCGCAGAGACCGCAGAGATTTTTAATGTTGTGATTTTTGAGAAAGGAGGAATCCACTTCTTTTGTTTTCATTCTTATTTCTTCTCGGCGTTCTCGGCGCTCTCTGCGTTTAATTGCTTTTCTTGTTTTTCAAAACAACGCTACCGCATCGAGACGCGGCTTGCAACCCGAAAAGGCGGATAGGTCTTTTGCCCTGCAGCCTTCGGCATAATCTTCTTTGTACCTGTGGTAGAGCTATTCATCTTCGGACATTATATCAGGTTTTCTCGTATTCGTCGTTATATAGGGTAAGCATTACTATGAAGTTTCCGAGGCAAAACATCCTTGTTTTGCCAGACGTCGGGAACCTTCGCATCGTGCTTCGGTTTCTGCTGATTTTGGTTTTTAGGAGACTCAACGAAGTATGTGAACATTGCCTAACCGCACGCGTTTAAGGCCTGCGGCCCTGGCAGCCGCCAGACAGCTCTCTGCCTGCTTCCAGGATGTCGCCGGCAAATCTGTCATAAGAAAATCGCCGTGAAATCCAAGCAGGGCGTATGGTATGTTCGCGTCCAGCTCAGCAATGAACGACGCTATCGCCTTGACCTCGCGGGCATCAACGTAACCCGGCACAAGCAGCGTGCTGGCAACAAGCGGTGGTGGTTCAGGCCTTTCGGGAATCCTTCGAGCTGCCCGAGTGAAGTTCTCCAGGGTACGTTTATTACTGACGCCGCAAAGCGCATAATGGATATTTCTATCCATAGCTTTCAAATCAAACTTTACACAGCCGCCGCTTTCCAGAGATAAATTCATCACCTCATCAAGCAGCTCCGGGCTCATAGAGCCGTTCGTTTCCCAACAGATACGCAATATCCTCTGGGCGTTCTGTCTCCGTGCCAATCTTGAAGCCGCCAGCGCATGAGGCAGCTGACACGTTGGGTCACCACCAAAAAAACAGATGCAGGAAGTACTTGCAGTTACGCTTTCTGCAAGCTCCGCAGCGGAATGCGCTTCGTTCGTTGTCGAACGCTCTCGATAGTGCCAGTTCTGGCAGAACAGGCAGTCAAATGTACAGGCCTGATAAAACACGGCCAAATTCAGATAGCCGGTTTCCGTCCCAGGCCGGTATGTCCGTTGCGGGTATTCGGCGTCACTGCCCCCTGCACATACCCAGTCAGCTACGCAGTTGGTTGGCAGCGGGTCATAATACCACGAGACCGCAGCCGCATCGGGCGTGCCGCCCATCAAGCGCCCGTTTTCATTTCTCCGCACACCGCAATAGCCACGCCCACCGGCCGGGATTTTGCATTTGTTTTGACAGAGCTTGCATTGGGCACCATCAGCAGCGGACGGGGGCAAAGCGGCAAGGCCAAACCTTTCACGACTCTGCGCGTGAATCTCTCCAAGCTCTGCCAGGCATTCATCGTCAGCTTTGCGAACGCATTCAGCACAAAACGACAATACCTTTGCTATTTCCTGGGAGCTCTTGCCGCACTTTTTGCACGTGGCCATAATAAACCATACAGATTGGTCAAAACTTTGAACGTGAGAGCCGGCCCGGAGTTATTTCCTGCTTCGAAGTGCCCTTGCAGCCTTCTCAACGTTCGGCGTTCCAACCACTATGTAAGATTTTTTCCCGCCAGGGCCTGCGCTGCCGTAGACAAAGCTCACATTGACCCTTTTTGCAGCCAGCTTATCCGCCAGCCTGGCCAGTGCGCCGACCCTGTTCGGCAGCTCAACCAATAACACATCCGTCTCGGCATACGTCATAGGGCAGCATTCATCAAGCATCTTCAAAGCGCTCGCTGGCTTATCAACAATCATTCTGACCACGCCTTGCTCGGTTGTTTCGGCAACTGAGATAGCAATTATATTAATGTTTCCGTCTGCCAGGCATCTGCAAAGATGCGCCAGCCGGCCGGGCCTGTTTTCCAAACTTACTGATATTTGCTTTGCCTTTCTCATTTTTACCTCCTATCAATTCGGATTGTTTGGCCATCTACTGGATTCCGGCTTTGTAGGTGGGCAGTGCCCACCCTACATTTGCTTATTCAGCATAACCATATAGCTTTTTCAAGTCAAATAGCAAAACGCACTATCTTTGAATTATGAAAAAATAACAATAGCAGATGGCAACCGGCCACGCAGCAATCGTATGCGAACAGTAACCTAATCGCAGCACATAATTCGTTGCAGAAAAAACTTGTATTCCAAGCTCTTGTTTTTTATAAGATGCAACAAACAGGACAAGCAATTACCAATTAGCAATCGAAAATCGACAATCGTAAATTGAAAATGAAAAACCTCCGCCCCCGCAATTCCCGCCAATTCTAAAAATCCGCCTAATCCTGTTATCCTGTCTAAAAAAAATTCGTGTCAATCCGTGGCTATATTTCTACGAACAATGAACTTGTTTTTTAGTCTTTCTTCGTGTTCTTCGTGGTCTAAAAAATGTTTGTGCTTTTTGTGCCTTTTCGCGGCTAAACAAAATCCGCGTAATCTGTGAAATCTGTGGCTATTTTTTTCTTTTTAATTGAATCTTCTCTCCGTTCTCTGTGACCTCTGTGGCTAATTTTTTTGCCCTTTTTTCTTGACTTTTGCTTGAAATTTGGTATAATACAAACCGCCATAGAAATGGCAGGCATTTAGCGGAGAACCGCACGTCTTAGTATCAGCAGATACACGCAAAAAATCATCGTTCGCAAAGAGTCTTGGAGCAAAACGGAAGTAGTCGAATGGGAAGAAACTCGTTTTACATTTTGAGCTTTGGTTTTACATTTTCCACTTTAAACTTTAAATTCTCTTCGTGCCTGTCCTCGGCACCTCTACATCTGTCGAGAACGCTCTACAAATCAGCTCTTTTTATGCAAAACAAAGCCAATTTTCTGGATGCCCTAATGAACGTAAAGTCTATTCATACAGTGGTTTATGA
>JAUVYQ010000034.1 GCA_030603035.1 Phycisphaerae bacterium
GCGCGGATGGCGGCGCAGATGCCGTCGTTTTCCTTAAAGACGTTTATTCGAAACTGCAGCGAGCCAAGTCTGTAAGAGCAGTCCACGCTGTATTGTCCCTGGAATTTGCTTAAGTTTTTGTCGCTTAAGAGCGGGTAGATAAGCTGCTTTGCTATCTCCTGTGTTACTGTGAGGCCCTTAAGTTTTACGAGGTTGCCGTCGATGCGATAAGCAGGGGGTGCGCCGACTTTGATATGCAAATCAGAGACGCGCATCGCGCCTTTCTCCTCGAAGTAGGCCAACATATCAAGGATGCTTAGTTTCCCGAGATTTTCGGTTGAATATACTTTTGCTGAAGTGGGGTATTTTTCAGTCATATTTGCCTCCGCTGGAATCAGGATGAAAATGTGATTTAGCTGTTCAATACCAGACTTTTCTATAATAGTATAGCAGCACAGCCGTTGGAAAGCAAAGACCAAATGTCGTATCTGGCGTCTTGGGAGCTATGTCCTTTAGGGAGCGGAAAATGAGTAAACCCCGTTAGATATGAAATTATCTCACGGGGTAAATGTGATTTTTGCTGGCTTTCCTGAGACAGGCGGCTATAATTTGTGGCAAATGCCCCCGCTGCTTCGTTTTTGCGAAGCAAAACGGCGAGGGCTGGATTTTGCAGAATAACGGAATATAAGTTATGCGGGAAAAGCTGTTTGTTCTGGTTATTTTAATTTTGTTGTCGGCATTGCCGGTAAAATCGGGGCCGGCTGTTGAGGACGTGGTTGCCGGTGAGAAGGCCCGCGCTTTTGCCGGTCAGGATTTGCACTTAGCAGGCGTTGAGCTTTTGAGCTATCAGTTAAGTACCGGCGAGCCCCGCCCTTCGGAAGGGCTGGGCGAGCATATTCTTGTTTTGCGGGACGGATTTTCGATGTCGGTCGGGGCCAACCAATTTTCCAGCGATAGTGCGGTAGTATGGCTTAAAGCGGAGAGGACTGAATTTCGCGGCCGCGTTCGTATTGATGTAAATGTTCGGGTGTATCTGCAAGGTGATGTATCGGTTAAAAAAGCCAGAGGCGCCAAGACCACCGATTTGAGCGAGACGGTGATTGAAAAGGGCGAGTCGATGGTTGTTCGTTTTGGTGTGAGCGGAGAGGTTTTTGTAACTGCGGAGAAAAGAGAGATTGCCGACCCTCGAGAACTGCCCCTTTATGCAGAGGCCTTTGAGGCGGTCGCAACGGTTGAACCGGAGTTTACCGGGCATAAGGTGCCAGGGTATCTACTGCCCGTAAGGCCGGTACCTGAATTGCCGGCAGAGAAGGTACGCCCGAAGAGACCGCCTGAAGAAGTGGTTCCTGTCAAGCCGGTTGAAGTAGTCCCTGAGCCGGAAGAGAAGAAGCTGCGTTTCCGGTATCCGGTGAATATATCGCCTGCGGGTGAAGCTCCGCTGAAGATGGAGTCTGCCAGGGCGGCGGACGGGACGGACATTGCAACGGTGATGCAGAGGTTCTATGTGTGGCAGAAGCAGGATGAGGAGGGAGGTTTGCTGGAGCTGCAGGCCGATAAGGCGGTTATATTTTCGTCGCTCGTCGCTCGTCGCTCGTCGCTCGAAAAAGAAGAAACGCAATACGATACTTTAGCCGGAAGAGATATTAAGGCGATTTATATGTCCGGCGATGTGGTGATGACAGAAGGGCAGCGGACGATTCGGGCAGATGAGATGTACTACGATTTCCTTGAGAAAAAAGCTCTTGCGATAAATGCGGTGATGAGGAGTTTCGATGTAGAGCGAGGGATTCCCATTTATGTTCGGGCGGCGAAGCTGCGGCAAGAGGCAGAAAATAGATTTGCCGCTGATAATATCACCTTGACAAGCAGTGAGTTTTACCTGCCTCAGCTTTCGCTTAATGCCTCGAGTGTGATTATTACCGATACGACCCCTGTTGACGAGCGGTTGGGCAGGGTTTCTGATAGCAGCTATGATGCCGAGATGCGTGATGTGCGTTTGAAAATGGGTGATACAACGATTTTCTATTGGCCGTTTCTGCGTAGTAACCTGCAAAGGCCTGATGTTCCGCTCAAAAGCACGCATATTGGTCATGACAGTACGTGGGGGACATCGGTTGAGACGCGATGGTATTTGGCGCGGCTGTTGGGACTGCGGGAGGCGGAGGGGACTGACAGCACTCTTGCGCTGGATTATTATGGCAAACGCGGGGTCGGTGCCGGCGTGGAGATTGATTATGAAAGAGAGGATTATTTCGGCAGACTTTTAGGTTATGTTATACGAGATAGCGGCGAGGACAGACTGGGCAGGTACAGCAGTCGCAGAGACGTTGAGCCGCCCCGTGAGCTTCGGGGGCGGTTCCGCTGGCAGCACAGGCATTTTCTGCCTTACAACTGGCAGCTTACCAGCGGTGTCAGTTACTCATCTGATGAGCATTTTATCGAGAGTTATTATCGTAACGAATTTAACGTGGGCGAGAGGCAGGAAACATATATGCATCTAAAGCGCCTGCAGGACAACTGGGCGCTGTCTTTGTTAGGCAAGGGGCGGATAAACAATTTTGCCGACGAGCTGGAAGAGCTGCCCGGCGCCGGGTTTCACGTGACGGGCCAGTCACTTTTTAATGATACGTTCACTTTGTACAGCGATACCGAAGTCAGCCGGCTGCGACAGAGGATAGGCGACGACCATTCGACCGTAATCAGCGAGGAGCAGTTTTCATTTATGTCGCAGAGAGTTGAGCTTGATATGCCAATCTACACTGCAGCTTTCAAGATTATGCCTTTTGTGGCCGGGACTTTCGGCTATGATGACCGCAGCGGTTTTGAAAGGTCACTTGTGGTTGATGATGGAAGCGTTAAGGGCAGTTTCGGTGAGGACAAGGTTTGGATTGGTGAGGCCGGTGTTCGTGTGGGCACACAATACTGGAAGGTTTATCCTGATGTCAAATCGCGACTGTGGGATTTGAACCAATTGCGGCATATCATAAAGCCGCAATTGACGGCTGTTCTTTACGAGGAAAACGACTCTGTTGTTAAGCAACATGATACGCTGAATGTAGGTATTTCTCAGCGGCTGCAGACGAAGAGGGGCCCTGCAGATAAACGGCGGACGGTTGATTGGATGCGATTGGATACGGACTTTACGTGGGTGAATGACTCTGAAAGCGCTGATACCGCCGGGCCTGATAGATTTATCTGGAACAGGCCGATTGTGCCGATGCGTGTGCTTTCGGCACCCGATATCTTTAACAGCGACCTTACTGACACAAGTCTTCACAGATTTGAGATGTTTGGGCCGAGGCGCAATTACTTCGGCGCCGACTATATCTGGCGCCTGAGCGATACATCCGCCGTATTGAGTGATATGTATTTTGATATGCAAAGCGGAGTGGTGCAGCAATTTAACGTTGGTTTAACACATCTGCGCTGGCCCAATTTGAGTTATTATATAGGCAGCAGATATTTGCGGCGGGTCGAGGTTCTGGATGAAAAAGGCTCGAATGCGTTCACTTTTGCGGCGACTTACGTACTTGACCCGCGATATACGTTGGTATATTCTTCGCAGTATGATTTTGACTACGGTGCAAGTCTACGAAGTGATATAATGCTTATAAGGCGTTATCACAGGGTTTATTGGGGTCTTACGTACAGTGCGGATGAGTCTCTGGACAGACATTCAATTGTATTTAGTATATGGCCGCAGGGTATTCCGGAGCTGGCAATCGGGCCGAGAAGGTATATGCCACTGGGCGGTTACGATTGATTATTGATGAGAAGAGAAGAACATAAGGTAAAAGTTACAGCAAGAATCGGCAGATATAGTAAATACGAAATAGTAAATAGAAAATGGTGAATTGATAAAGGAGAGTGCGATGGCGTTGGTTAATACCAAAAAGATGTTCGAGATGGCGATGCGAGGCGGCTATGCAGTAGGTGCGTTCAACGTGAACAATATGGAGATTACGCAGGGTATTATAGGTGCAGTAGCCGAAGAGAAGGCCCCGCTTATTCTGCAGGTGTCGCGAGGCGGACGTAAGTATGCGAGCCTTAGCTATTTGAGGGCGATCATTGATGTGGTGGTCGAGGAAAATCCTGATATTCCTGTCGCAATAAACCTTGACCACGGTGATAATTTTGAGACTTGCAAACAATTCATGGACGCCGGCTTTACGTCTGTAATGATAGACGCTTCAAAACGGCCGTTTGAAGAAAACATTAGAGTTACCAGCGAGGTAGTCGAATATGCGCACGCTCACGACGTTGTTGTTGAAGCAGAGTTGGGCCAGTTGGGTGGAATCGAAGAGGATGTGGTTGGGGTCGAAGATGTGAGCAAGCACGTGGCTGACCCGAATCAGGTGGTAGAGTTTGTTGAAAAAAGCGGCTGTGATTCTTTGGCGGTGGCTTGCGGGACCAGTCATGGAGCGTACAAGTTTAAGACCGAGCCCAAGCTGGCCTTCGATGTGATACAGGAGATAGGGGACAGGCTGCCTGGATTTCCGCTGGTTATGCACGGCTCGAGCAGTGTGATACGGGAGTTCGTGGACCTTATTAACAAATATGGCGGGGATATGCCGAATGCAATGGGTGTACCCGAAGAGTCGGTCAGCAAGGCGGCAAAAATGGCAATCTGTAAGGTGAATATCGATACGGATTTGCGGCTGGCTCTGACGGCTAAAATCCGGCAGGTTTTTGCCGAAAAGCCCGGTGAGTTTGACCCGCGTAAATACCTCGGCCCGGGTAAAGAAGCCATTAAAGATATGGTTAAACATAAGCTGCACGTTTTAGGTTGTGCCGGAAAGGCGGCTGAGTGTATGTAGGCTCGATACTCGATACTCGATACTCGATACTCGATGCTCGATACTCGATACTCGATGCTCGATGCTCGATACTCGATGCTCGATGCTCGATACTCGATACTCGATGCTCGATGCTCGATGCTCGATACTCGATACTCGATACTCGATGCTTGATGCTCGATGCTCGATACTCGATACTCGATACTTGATGCTCGATACTCGATACTTGATATCAAGAATCGAGAATACGGGACACGGTATGTGAGATATGAGACACAAAAAAGAAAATTTTGCTTTCTATTTTTTACTTTTTAGCTCTCTTTTATGTGTGCTGGTCTGCGCTTTTGCGGCCCAGTCAGCGCCCGTTGCCCCCCGGCCGGCAACAAGCAGTGGGCGAGCCGGCGTTGTTGAATCGGCTTGTGAGCTAATTTACCAGGGTCAATTCGACGCTGCCGATGAACTAATAGGCGAGCGTTCACGGCTTGGTCGGTTGGCGAAGATTGTCCAGGAATACAAGAGTATAAAACAACGGCGTCAGTCAGCCCGGGAAGCTGCATACCAGGAGCAGTTAGCTGAGCTGGAAAAGTTCCGAGCCGAGGCAGATGCCAACGATGTGAACGATGTAGGGTTCCCGCAAAGCGGGGTTGCTGTAAATGATATTCCTGCGGTGTTTTCGGTCATTGTCAAGGCGTGCGAGTTTGCGGATGATGCACAGAGAGAGCAGCTTCTGTCTGAGTCGTTCGTAAAGCAGGTTTTTCAACAAGCGATGGACAAAAGCGCTGAGTTCGAGTCAGAAGGGAAATGGCTTGATGCCTACACAAATTGCTACTATTGGCTGCAGGCAATCGAGCCGGACAATGAGGCGTATTCGGATTATGCCGAGCGGCTTCTGGACAAGGCCAGTATCGTAGCGTCTTTTCAAGACAGCCCCTGTGAGACCCGCAAGGAGCGTTATGAAGGGGTGAAGGAAGAGATGTTTGTTCTGGCGATTAGTGCCCTGAAATCCAATTACGTCAGCATTATCGATTATCGTCAAATGGCGTCCAAAGCTGTGAGGCGCTGCGAGCTGCTGGGTGAGGTGATGGAATTTGCGGTTGACGATTTCCCATTGACGATTGAAAATCCAAAATCTCTATCGGCGTGGTCGGCGGCTCTGGCAGCGGTTCTGGATGAAGTAGAGCATTCTCCCACGGGTGTAAGTAAAGATAAGTTTATAGATGTTTTTGAAAAAGTCCTGGCGCTGAACACAACAGCGGCCCAATTTCCCCGCCCGGTACTGATTGCACAGTTTGCAGAAGCTGCATTGTCTGCGCTTGACCCTTATACGGTTATGGTTTGGCCCAGGCAGGTGCGGGATTTTGAAAAGATGATGACCAATGAATTTACGGGTATCGGCATAGAGATTTCGAAACGACAAGGTCTGTTGACGGTAACGAGTCTTTTGCCTGATACGCCGGCGTACAACTCCGGTCTTGATGCAGGAGATGTGATAGAAGCGGCAGACGGGGTTGAAACGAAGGATATGTCTCTTACCTGTGCGGTTCACAGGATTACCGGTCAAGTCGGCACAAAAGTAACATTGACGATAAGACGTGCCGGTGAGGAGAAAACCAGGGACATTACTATAACCAGGGCGAAGATAATCGTTCCGACAATTCGTGGCTGGCAAAGGACCGAATCAGGCCGCTGGCTGTATATGATTGATGAGAGGAACAAAATCGGTTATGTCCGCGTTACCGGTTTTTCCGCGGAGACCGCTTCGGACCTGGAAAAAGTCCTGGTTGACCTTGAGTCAGAAGGGTTGAAGGGATTGATTTTGGATTTGCGATTCAATTCCGGCGGGTTTTTAGATAGTGCCATTGCGGTAAACGACAAATTCCTCGAAGAAGGACTGATAGTCATCACGCGTCCGCGGTCATGGCTGTCGTCAACTTACGCATCGGCACACAAGAAGGGGACGCACCTAAATTATCCGCTTGTAATACTGATAAATTCCAGTTCGGCCAGTGGTTCGGAGATAGTGGCGGGGGCACTGGCAGATGAAGATCATAACCGGGCAATTTTGGTGGGAGCGAGGACCCACGGCAAAGGCAGCGTGCAGGGGATAACGCACTATCCAGGCGGAAGTGCGCAGCTGAAATATACGATGGCGTATTATCATTTACCTTCAGGCCAGAGAGTTAAAAGCCGGGATGCAATGAAAAAACAGGGCAGAAAGGATTGGGGCATCGGGCCGGATATCGAAATCAAATTGAGAAGCGATGAGCTCAGGAAGATGATTGATGTCCAGAGGGATAACGACGTGCTGGTTAAGGCCGACCACGGCAAGGGCGGCGCAGCGCTGAAAAAGCATACGGTCGAGGAAACCCTTGCGGCTGACCCGCAGTTGGCGGTTGGCGTTCTGGTTGTTAAGAGCAAATTGATTCAAGCCGGCGCTCTGGTTTCGAATGTGAATTGACTTTCAGCTAAAGGGATGTGCGGATTTGACAAACCCAGAAGATACAGGAAGAGATTCTTCTCGGAGCCGGCCTTCGGGCGAAGCGAAGGGCTCAGAACGGCAGGGCCGATCCTTCGGCTTCGCTCAGGACAGGTTTGAACGACAAAGGCGAGAGAAGCTGTTGCGTATTAAGCAATTAGGCATTGACCCTTACGGCGGCAGATATGAGGGGGCCGAGCGTGCCTGCGATATCAAGAGCAGATATAAGGATGGCGATGAGAAGCAGCGTGCCAGATGTGCCGGCAGGATTGTGCTGTTGAGGGACATCGGGAAGCTGATTTTTATTACTCTGCGTGACTGGAGCGGGACCATCCAGGTGGGGTTGAGCAAAAATCTGTTAGGCTCGGAGGCGGTTGGATGGCCACTTGCGAAGCTGCTTGAGCTTGGCGATATAATCGGTGCCGCCGGTCAATTAGGTAAGACCAAAACCGGTGAGATTACCGTATGGGCTGATAGTGTTTCGCTTTTGAGCAAATGTTTGCGCCAGCCGCCGGAGAAATTTCACGGTCTGTCAGATATTGACCTGCGTTATCGGCACAGGTTTGTGGATTTGTGGGCCAATCCTGAAGTGATGGAGCGGTTTAAGAAGCGCAGTGCCATCATCGCTACGATTCGGGAATTTCTGCACGGTCGTGGTTTTCTGGAGGTTGAGACGCCGATGATGCAGCAAAAGGCCGGCGGGGCTGCGGCAAAGCCGTTTGTAACGTATCATAATAGTCTGGATTTGGATTTGTTTTTGCGGATTGCGCCGGAGCTGTTTCTAAAAAGACTGCTGGTCGGGGGGATGGAAAAGGTCTTTGAGATAAACCGCAATTTTCGTAACGAAGGCCTGAGCAGACAGCACAATCCGGAATTTACGATGCTGGAATTGTATCAGGCCTACGCCGATTACAATGTGATGATGGATTTGACCGAGGAGATTATCTGTCTGTGTGTGGAAAAATACTGCCCCGGCAAGCGGGTCCAGTTCGGTGATATGACGGTCGATTATACTCGACCGTGGCGTCGGGCGCGATATGCGGAGCTGTTAAAAGAATACAGCGGCTGCGATATTGAAGATACAGAAGCAGCGAGGATGAGAGCGGCCGGACTTGGGCTGGATGAAGAGAATATGGACGATGTGGTGGTTACCAATGAGGTGTTCAAGGCCACCGTTGAGGACAATCTTGTCGCCCCGACGTTTGTGATTGATTATCCGGTGGCGCTGTGTCCGTTGACCAGGCGCAAAAAAGACGGGCCGAAATATGCCGAGCGTTTTGAATTGTATATCGGCAAAATGGAATTGGCTAATGCGTATACCGAGCTAAATGACCCGGCCGAGCAATACGAGAATTTCCTTGTTCAGCTTCGGGGGCAGGAAGAGTCGATGGCAACGATGGATGAAGATTTTATAACGGCGTTGAAGTACGGTATGCCGCCGGCAGGGGGTCTGGGTATTGGAATTGACAGATTGGTAATGGTCTTGACCGGCGCTACAAGTATTCGTGACGTGGTGCTGTTTCCACTGCTAAAACCCACAAAAGATTAACCGCGGAGAACGCGGAGAGCGCAGAGAAAAGATAGAGTAGAAGGAAAAGAAGATGGATTCCTGCTCCATCTAAAGCCGGTTCTTCGATCTTACAGGAACGACAATATTAAAAATCTCTGCGTGCTCTCCGTAAGGAGTCCCAAGGACTGCGAACTCGGCGGTAAAAAGAAATTGGTTGGACTTACGATGTTGAAATTATTTTTGTGGCTGCGATACCTGCGTAAGAGGAAAATTGTGTTTTTGAGCATTGCGGCAGTTGCCCTTTCGGTTGCGTTGTTGATAGTTGTTGCCAGTCTGTTCACCGGTTTTATCAATGCGTTCGAGCAGAGCGCAGTTGAGACAATAGGTGATGTTGTTCTTGCGCCGCCGATTAAATTTGCAAAATATCCATTGTTTATCGAACGGTTGGAGCAAACAAGTGCGGTGAAAGCGGCCACGGCGACTCTATCGGCTCAAGGCCTGTTACATCTGGGCCAGGGCAATGTGCGCAGGGTGAGCATTTGGGGGATTGAGCCGGGGCGGCGAGCGAAGGTAACGGGTTTTAAGCGGTCTTTGCTCAAACAAAAGGAATCGCCCGGCGAACCATCTTTTAAGGTTAGCAGCTCTCCGGAAAGAATCGGAGGATTTGTGGGGGTGGGTGTGGTGGCGGCGCCCGACGAAAAGACAGATGAGTATGATTTCGGCGCAGTTGAGAAGATGGTCGGCCAGGAGGTTGTCCTTATTACAGGGACGGTTATCGAGAATTCTAAGCAAGAGGGAACAGGAGGAGCAGGAGGCCGATTTAAGAAAAAGACTGTGCCGTTTAGAATTGCGGACATCGTTTTCACGGGAGTTTATTATGTTGATAAAACATTTATTTACCTGCCTATAGAAGAAGTGCAAAAAACTTTATACCCGAATGAAGACGGCCAAATTGCCGACCAGATTCAAATTAAACTCGCTGGTGACGTAGAGGCGGATTTGGCAAAGGCACAGATTCGGGGGGTATGGCAGGTATTCGCCGCTGAGCAGCTTGGCTGGGGTCCGTATCTTATAAGAGAAACCTCTGTCAAGACGGCTAAACAGATGCAAAGCCAGTATGTGGCTGAGCTGCGAAAGCAAATGGGAGTTCTGTTGTTGATATTCGGTGTCGTTAGTTTCAGTGTGGTTGTTCTGGTTTTCTGCATATTCTATATGATTGTGAGCCTAAAGCAGAGGGATATTGCAATAATAAAAAGCTGCGGAACAGCAAGCAGCTCGGTGGCATTGATTTTTGTCGGTTTTGGCGCTTGTGTTGGAATAATCGGCTCAGCGATGGGAGCTGTTCTGGGATACGCTGTTACAAAGAATATAAATACGATTGAAGAGTGGATAAGGATAATCTTTGGTTTGAAGCTTTGGAAAAGCAGCGTATATATGTTTAGTAAGATACCCAGTGAGGTTGATTGGGGCTCGGCTTTGCCTATTGTATTGTTCGCAGTTGTAGCTGCGGCTGTCGGAGCACTAATACCGGCGATTGTCGCGGCAAGAACAAGGCCGGTGGAGATTCTGCGATACGAATAAAGCGTAAAGCTTAAAGTGTAAAATGCAAAGCCAAAACGCAAAACTTAAAATTTCGGACTGTGGTTTTTAGCTTCTGGTTCCTCATGTACAAGGTCATTCTTGCATTTAGGTACTTGATAAAAAGGCGCATAGCATATTTTGCGGTTCTGGCGGTGGCACTTTGCGTTTTTATTGTTGTTATAGTGATGACGGTGCTGGCCGGCTTGGTGACTGACTTTAAGCAGAAGAATCATAGTTTTGTGGGCGACTGCATTGTCGGCACCGAATCGCTGGTGGGCTTTGCGTACTATGAAGATTTTATGAAGATACTGGAGCGGAGCGATTTTGTTGAAGGCATCTCACCTGTGATAAAGAGCTATGCACTGATAGGTCCCCGTGGCTCGGAGCATAATATCGGTGTTGAGATTATGGGTATCGACCCGGTCAAACATAGTAGAGTTACCGGTTTTGGCAAAACGCTGTATTACCGAAAAGACGATGTATCGAAGGCATTTAAGCCGGCCTATGACCCGAATCTTTTGGGTTGTGTGATAGGGATTGACCTGGCGTTGCAGCGTGATGCGAAAGGCAGATACCCTTATGGTTCCGGTCCTACCAAGATGGCTCTTGCAATAAGTTGTTTCCCGTTGACTGCGAAAGGCGCTTTGGCTAAGTCCGGGGCGGGGATGGTTAACACAAAAACCTTCTATTACAGCGACAATTCGGAAAGCGGTCTGGCGCGGGTGGATGGCTCGATGGTTTACCTGCCGTTTGAACAGGCCCAATTGCTTTGCGGTATGGCCGGGTCTGTCAAAAGAATCAATGCCATCCATATAAGGTTCAAGCCGAACGTGAGACTCGCAGCCGGGTGCGAAGAAGTCGATTCGCTGTGGCAGAGCTTCAGGCGAGAAAAGGACGGCGAAAAGCAGGCGTATTTGTTAAAGAAGGTGACCGTGCAAAGCTGGAAAGATTACAGGCGTGCGTTCATCGCGGCAATGGAAAAGGAACAGACGATGATGACGGCGCTGTTTGTGCTTATGGGGATTACGACTGTTTTTATTGTGCTTGTTGTTTTTTATATGATTACCAGCCATAAGAGTAAAGACATAGGTATCTTAAAGAGCATAGGCGTTTCGAGCGCAAATATTATCAAATTATTTTCGGGTTTTGCTTTTTTAGTGGGGATTTTAGGTTCCGGTGTCGGCGTGTTTGCCGGCTGGTTGTTTCTGTTTAAAATTAACACTATAGAAGATTGGCTTTTTGAACGTTTTGGCTTTCAGCTGTGGGACAGGACAATTTATGCCATAGGAGATATTCCGAACCAGGTGGATGCGAAGGTTCTGGCGGTAATTATCTTTTCGGCGATTGCTGCGTGTTGGGTTGGTGCACTGGTGCCGAGCTGGCAGGCAACAAGGTTAAAACCGGTAGAGACTTTGCAGGTGACCCAATTGTAATTGACTATTGATTATTGACTATTGACTATTGTTAATCGCTTTGTCATTGTGAGCAGGCTTTGCAAGGACAGTATTATTGGTTAGTGATTGTATGGGTAAAGACGATTTTATATTAAAGGCCGAAGGGGTTTATAAATCTTATCGAATGGGTGCGACAGAGGTCAAGGTGCTCAAAGGCGTTGATTTGGCCGTAAAGAGCGGTGAATTTGTTGCAATAGTGGGGGCTTCCGGCAGCGGCAAAAGCACGCTGCTGCATATATTAGGTGCGTTGGACAGTCCGGATAAGGGCACTGTGGCGTTTGGTGGGCGGGATTTGAGGCGGTTTAGTGCCGGCGAATTGAATAGATTCCGCAACAAAATGGTCGGATTTGTTTTTCAGTTTTATCATTTATTGGACGAATTAAGTGTATTAGAAAATGTTTTTCTTCCGGTGATGGTTTCGAGGAGCGTTGTTGCCTGGTTTGCGTGCCGCAGATGGGCGAAAAGCCGGGCCGGAGAATTGCTTTGCCAGCTTGGTTTGGGTGAAAGGGCCGAGCATAAACCGTATCAGTTGTCCGGCGGAGAGAGACAGCGGGTAGCTATCGGCAGGGCTTTGATGAACGAGCCGAGACTACTTTTGGTCGATGAGCCGACAGGAAATCTTGACTCTGCGACAGGAGATGGTATTTTAGATATCTTTGAGAAATTGAATAGGGCCGGCCAGACGATTGTAATGGTAACCCACGACGGAAGAATCGCCCAAAGGGCCGGGCGGATAATAACATTGGCCGACGGTAAAATAACGTAAAGCTAAAAGTGAAAAGCTAAAAACTATAATTGAAAACTTAAAACTTTTGAATTTTAAGCTATGGTTTTACGTTTTTCGTTTTAAGTTTTTCGCTTCCAGGGAGATTTTATGGCACTAAAAATTTGGCTTGACGACAAACTTGTTGACGAGGCGGAGGCGAAAATATCTATTTTTGACCACGGTGTGCTTTACGGCGACGGGGTTTTTGAGGGTATTCGTGTCTACAACGGCAGGATATTCGAGCTGGAAGCGCACATCAGGCGGCTTTATGAATCGGCCAAGGTGATTCGCCTTGATGTTCCGATGAGCAAAAGCAAACTTATCAGTGCAGTTGAGAAAACCGCTGAGGCCAACGGCGTTATTGACGGTTATATCCGACTGGGGGTTACCCGCGGAGTGGGAACTCTGGGACTGAATCCCTTCATCTGCGAGGGGGGGCGATTATTTATCATAGCCGATAACATTCAGCTTTATCCGGAGGAGCTTTATGAAAAAGGGATGAAGGTAATTAGTGCAACGACGGTTCGCAATCATCCGCTGGCACTTCCGCCGCAGGTTAAGAGCTTGAATTATCTGAACAATATCTTAGCGAAGATTGAAGCGCTGGACAGTGATGTGCCCGAAGCGATTATGTATAACCACGAAGGATACGTTGCCGAGGCAACGGGCGACAATGTTTTTATTGTGAGGAACGGCGTGATTTATACACCCCCGGTTGAAGCCGGGGCGCTGGAAGGGATAACGCGAGGTATCGTTATCAAATTGGCCAGGGAAGAAAACCTTGAGGTGGTTGAGAAGAATCTGACGAGATGTGATTTGTATATTTGCGATGAATTTTTCCTTACCGGAACGGCTGCCGAGGTCATCGGCATTGTCGAGATTGACGGCAGGGTCATCGGTGACGGCAAGCCCGGGCCTTATACACGCCTGCTGAGAAAGAAATTCTTCAGGTACGCCCACAGAAAATAGTGTTCAGTTTTTAGTGTTTAATTTTTAGTTGTAACTCAAAATTCAAAACTCAAAATTCAAAACTATTTCTGCTTTTAAGCATATCGGTAACGAATTGGGCCGGGTTAGAGAACTGATTGATAAGCAATTGACCGTCCCGGCCAAGGCAGGAGACATCAAGCCGTTGCTCGAATACGTGAGTACCCGCAGCGGCAAGATGCTTCGGCCCGGGCTGGTTTTGCTTGCCGGCGGCTGCTGTGGTAAAATCACAGACGAGCATATCCGTATTGCGGCTATTATTGAGATGATTCACAATGCCACGCTGTTGCACGATGATGTTATAGACGAAGGGCAAAAACGACGGGGGCTGCCCACGATAAACAGTCTCTGGGGTAACGAATCCGCTGTGTTGCTGGGCGATTTTTTATTAAGCCGGGCTTTCAAGATGTGTGCTGAACTGGAAGCGCAGGTAGCGAAGGTAATTGCCGCTACCGCGATTCGGGTCTGCGAAGGTGAGTTGAGACAGGTAAGTCAAAGGCAGAATTGGCAGTTGAGCGAGTCGGAGTATATCGACATAATCACCGAAAAAAGTGCCGCTCTTTTTAGCGGCTGCTGCTATCTTGGCGGCCTCCTGGCCCGGGCAAGCGAAACGCAGGTTCAATCGTTGGCGGATTTTGGTTTGAATGCCGGCATTGCGTTTCAAATTACCGACGATTTACTCGATATAATCGGCGATGAAAACAAAACGGGTAAAACACTTGGCAGTGATGTCAGTAAACATAAGCTGACGCTGGCTGTAATACATTTGTTAGGGGCGGTGGACGACCCCGCACCAATTAGGCAGAGCCTAAGCTCAATTGGTGCGGGGCTGGCAGAGATGCTAAGGCGTTATGGCAGTTTGGAATATGCGTGCAGGCGGGCGCAAGAGTTTGTCGTAAAAGCGATTGCATCATTGGCCGGCTTGAAAGAAAGCGATGCTAAAGGCACCTTGATTGAGACGGCAAAATTTATGGCCAGCAGGGCGGTTTAGTGCAGGTTTAGCTGAAGAGCCAAAACAGAAAGGCCGGTTTTTAATAAGCCGGCCTTTTTGTTTAGATAGTAAGACGAACCCCATTCTCGATTCTCGTCGAGTATCGAGTATCCAGTATCCGTCTCTCTTGGACCCAGAAGCCACTTGGTCGTTTTAGAATCTGTATTTCATACTCAAGGTGGCCCAGGTTTCGTCCTTATCGTCATTGACCGAATCATCCATTGTTACCTGGTGATAAAGTCCCGGGGTGAGGGAAAGGTTGTTGCCGAGGTCAAAGTCTGTTGAGACGCCGAAGACGATGTTTGACCAATCGTGGTCCACACCTGCGCTGCCAGCGCGTGGGTCGACCCCATCATTGTAGACCAGCTCCGTATGCAGATTCAGAACCTGCTCCGGCATATCCGGAATTAAAGTACCCAGGTTCAAGCCGTAGTCAAGCATGAAGATATGTGCCCAGCCGGAGGCTTCACCACATAGACTGTTACTGTTGGAGGGCCACAGCTTAACAAGAACGTAGCTGGGGACGACGCCTGCGGGGCAAATTTCCGGCCAGGAAAGAACCATCTGCATTTCCTGGAGGTCTGTACTGTCCCTGGTGTGACTGCTGCTATCCGGATAATTATAGTACACGTAGCCGAGTCTGTAGTTGGTTGCATAAGTTTCGCCTTCAAAGACACTGTTGCCGTAATACACGGTGTAGTCCCATCGTTCGCCATCTTCGAATTCGCTTGAATTTGCCCTATGAGTCATGATGTTGATTCCAAATCCTGTTTGGTACAAATCCAGGTCAATAGACGGCTGTATTGCGCTCTTGTCCCCATAAACATCGAAGCCGCGCCAGATGTACTTACTTTGATAAGTAAAGTCAAGCACACCGCGCAGCTCACCTTCCAGGGCCTGGGCCAAGCTGGCCGCGCTCAATAAGATTACGACAGTTAATAGAATTCCTTTTTTCTTCATACTCATCTCCTTAAAAAGACTTTACTCAAACTTCCCACGCTACACGAAAACTTCTATCCGGCTGATATGAGGTTAAAGCACCTACCAGCCACCTGAAGAGTTTATCGGTATGCAGCGGCAAATCAAATAAAAAAAAAGTTTTTTTTGATTTTTTTTGCACGGGTTGTGTAAAAAAGCTCAAAAAATGGCCAAAATCGCATTATATTAAAAGCGATTACAAGCCAGCGTGCTTTTTATCGGCCTATGTTGCAAAAACAATTTTCTGCACTGCAAGCCCCGCCTCTCCGAGGGGCTGGGCAAGTCTGTCCCAAAGCAGATTTACCATTTATCATACTTTATTCGAGGGCCACTTTGGGCAGGTCAGCCAGTGCCTCGTCTATTTTCTCCTTAGGATATTCGTAATCCTTAAGTTTACCGCTAAAGTAGGCGTCATAAGCTGCCATATCAACATGTCCGTGTCCACTATGAGCTATGAGTATCGTTTTTGCCTCGCCTGATTCCTTGCACTTGAGGGCTTCGTCAATTGCCGCCTTAATACAATGGTTCGTCTCGGGAGCGCTGATAATGCCTTCGGTGCGGGCAAATGTTACCCCTGCCTCGAAGGTACTAAGCTGGTGTTCAGCTCTGGCTTCAACCAGTCCTAATTTATGCAGGTGGCATATAATGGGTGCCATCCCGTGGTATCGCAGCCCGCCGGCGTGGACCGGTGGTGGAATAAAGCCGTGCCCGAGGGTGTACATCTTAATCAATGGAGTAAGCATGGCTGAATCGCCAAAGTCATAGGCGTAAGGTCCGCGGGTAACAGTAGGACAGCTTGCCGGCTCTACATTGATGATGCGGAGGTCTGGCTTTGTGCCGTCAATTTTATCCTTGACGAAGGGCAAAAACATCCCGGCGAAGTTTGAGCCGCCACCAATACAGCCAACGATAATATCGGGGTAGGCATCTATCTTCTCCACCAGCTTTTTTGCCTCCAGCCCATTGACGGTTTGGTGCAGCAGGACGTGGTTAAGCACGCTACCTAAGGCATAGTGGGTATCGTCACGAGAGACGGCATCCTCGACTGCCTCACTGATTGCAAGACCAAGGCTGCCTGGACAATCAGGGTCTTTTGCCAGCATATCCCGACCTGCCTTGGTATCGGAACTGGGGCTGGGTACGCACTTGGCTCCCCAGGTTTCCATCATTACGCGACGATACGGCTTTTGGTCATAGCTAATCCTGACCATATAGACCTTAATTTCAACGCCAAAGCAGGCACCGCCGAAGGACAGGGCGCTTCCCCACTGCCCGGCTCCGGTCTCAGTGGTGATACGTTTGATGCCCTCCATTTTGCTGTAATAGACCTGAGCCACAGCAGTATTAGGCTTGTGACTTCCAGGTGGGCTTGTGCCCTCATACTTGTAGAAAATCTTGGCCGGCGTATCCAGGGCTTTCTCCAGTCTGTGTGCCCGAAACAAGGTCGTTGGCCTCCATAATCGATAAATATCCCGCACTTCCTCAGGAATGTCAATCCACTGCTCCGTGCTCACCTCCTGCTTGATTAGTTCCATAGGAAATAGAGGTGCCAAATCGTCCGGGCCTACCGGCTTTCCTGTACCCGGGTGCAAAATCGGCGGCAGCGGCTCGGGCAAATCTGCCAGGATATTGTACCATTGAGTAGGTATTTCATTTTCATCAAGGGTAAATTTTGTTCTCTTATCCATATTTATTCTCCTTAAGCGATTTTTGTAACGATTTATACACGAAAACACTTTTCTAAAGGAGTAAGGCGGACATGTCAAGAAAATTCATCCGATATTTCCCAGAAACTGGTGCCGATGTGCTGCTGAGGGTACTGGCGAATGGGCTATTTATTTGGGGAATGGGGTTAAAATATGTTTTCGACAGTTTTGTGCTTCTGAAGTATAATACGTAGTAAATGCGAGAGAACCAAGGCGATAAAACGCTGTTTAGCCGGTCTGAAAAGGCCAATATAGCCTCGGCGGCGCCTCTGGCGGTTCGGCTGAGGCCGAGAAGGCTCGATGAGTTTCTCGGACAAAGACACTTCCTTGGGTCCGATAAACTGCTGACAAGGATGCTCGAGGCCGACAAGCTCACCAGTTTGATATTTTACGGGCCGCCCGGCGTGGGAAAGACTTCGCTGGCAATGGTGATTGCGAATTATACGAAGGCGAAATTTTACTATCTCAGTGCCCCGGCGGCCAGCGTGAAGGATATTCGCGAGATTATCTCTGCCGCCCGCGACAGTCTTGCCGCCAGCCGTCAGCGAACCGTGCTTTTTATCAATGAAATCCACCGCTTCAACCGTGCTCAGCAGGATGTTTTGCTGGATGATGTCGAATCGGGGGTTTTAATCCTCATAGGCGCTACCACGGAAAATCCGTTTTTTTCGGTCAATTCGCCGTTGATTTCGCGCAGCACGGTGTTTCATTTTGAGCCGCTCGGCGAAGAAGACATTTTAGAGTTGCTGAAAACCGCGATTGCCGATACCGAGCGAGGGCTCGGTAAATTTGACATCCGGGCAGAGAAGAAAGCGTTGAAATTTCTGGCAGTGACCAGCGACGGCGATGCCCGAAAGGCGCTGACGGCGCTGGAGGTGGGCGTGTTGTCGCAGGCCGCCCGGCAGCAAGATACAAAAATTAAATTTAATCTGGAACTTGCGAAGGAGTCGATACAACAAAAGACGATTGGCTACGATGGCACGGGCGATACGCACTACGATTTGGCAAGCGCTTTGCAGAAGAGTATGCGGGGCAGTGACCCTGATGCTACCGTTTATTGGCTTGCCCGGATGATAGCAGGCGGTGAGGACACTCGTTTTATTGCCCGGCGTATTGCGGTTTGTGCGGCCGAGGACGTCGGGAATGCCGACCCGATGGCGACGGTTTTGGCCGCGGCCGCCGTTCAGATATCCGAGTTTGTCGGCTTGCCGGAAGCGCAACTGGCGCTGGCGCAGGCGGCTATATATGTTGCCTGTGCGCCGAAATCAAATGCTGCGGCTTCGGCTATCTGGAAAGCAGTTGACGACGTGAAATCGCAGAAAACGATACCAGTGCCAAAACATCTAAAAGACAGTCATTACCGGGCTGCGAAAAAAATGGGTTATGGAGCTGATTACAAGTATCCGCACAATTTTGAGGGTGGTTTCGTGCCACAGGAGTACCTGCCAGCGGCGATGAGGGAAAAATATTACAAACCGAAAGAAATCGGGTGTGAAAAAAATATCAAGCGTTATTTACAAAAGCTGCAAACCTTGATAAAAGATAAGTACGAAATCCGAAGCACGAAATACGAAACAAATACAAATGACCAAAATACAAAATCCGAAACAACCTGAATAACGTTTTGAACATTTGATATTCGAATTTCGAATTTGTTTCGGGTTTCGATATTCGAGTTTCGGATTTATACGAGATACGAGATATGGACAAGGAACAGTTGCGTCTGAGTCTGCGGAAGTGCTTGCTCGAGATGACTGAGGAGCAGAGGAGCGAAAAAAGCCGGAAAGCATGCCGGAATCTGGTTTCGACCCCGCAATTTCAAAGTGCATCGGCAGTTATGATGTATTTGTCCCTCCCGCACGAGGTGGATACTTCCGAGGTAATACTTTATGCCTGGCAGCTCGGTAAGATGGTGGTGGTGCCGAAGATTTCCTGGCAGCAAAGGCATATGATACCGGTTCAGATAAACTCGCTGGAGACGGGCTTTTCGACCGAGGTTGCCGGGCTGCGAAATCCAATAACCGGGGTGCCGATGCCGATTGAAGAGATTGACCTAGTGGTTGCCCCTGCGTTAGGATTCGATAGGAAGGGCAATCGGCTTGGGCGCGGCGGCGCCTATTACGACAGGTTTTTGGCTAACGAGCAGCTTGAGGCGTCGAGATGCGGCTTTGCTTTCGCGGAGCAGGTGATTGACTCGATACCGGTGATAGAGCATGATGAGCCGGTAGATTTTTTAGTGACCGATGAAGGAATAATATATTTTGACTAAAATAGCCGATAGAAGCAGTACGGGCGGTTCGCGAACCGCCCCTACTAAGAGCCTATCCGAATAACCCTGAACAACGGAACGTAATTATAGCACAGACAAAATGAAGCAAGCTCAAATAATTCTCAGGTTTCTTTTCCC
>JAUVYQ010000400.1 GCA_030603035.1 Phycisphaerae bacterium
CAAGCCTGGTTTTCCATCCGCTGTTCAACCATTCCCGCAAATCTCTTTTGGCCGTTCCTGGTTTCTTTCGTAGTCCGATTAAGACGTATGCCTGCCGCCGTGAAAGTGTTAACTGGGTCGCCGACAGATGTTCCCGCTGCCGTTGTAGGGGTAAGCACGAAATCGGCCAAGTCACCAGTCACGTTGACTGCTCGAATAGACGAGTAAACCAACGAGGTGGCCTGCGCTGTTTTAAGAATGGGGAGTATCGTTTCATCAAACGCTTCCGCAGCCTTGTCTTGTTCGTCATCCGATCCCAGGCTATTTAGGAACCAAAACGTGTTCAACACAATTTGAGCGGAGTAACTCTGCTCAAGGATGACTTTGTAAAGCCCTGCAGTAACAACAGCCATTTCTAACTACCTCACGTACTTTCGGATACTTCCTAAATCTGATGTGGGCTCACTTGGACCAATTGTCCCTTGTCCACTAATAAATTATACCCTATATATATATATTACGCAACCCCCACTTTAAGCGGTTTATAATGGGGGGGTGGGTGTCTTACCCGTTTTTCGTGGACAAGGGGCTAAAACACCTAAAAAAACGGCCTCTCGACCGCCGTTTTACCAGTCTGGTGATGCCTCTCTGTCTGGTGGGACTATCGCTCCGTTCGGCAGCATCTCCTCAGCGATGTACGCAGCAATCTGGATTAGTCGGCCCAATTCAACATGATCTGTGCCGATTGTGTATCCGTAACAAGGGTTATCTTGATCTTTGGGCTGCAGTGTAATATGATACGCGTCTGCGCCTTCGTTGTAGGTAAATTTGATTCCAATCTGTTTCTGCGTAAGGGTGCAAATAACATTCTCAAAATCCCACTTTCGCTGAGCAACGTAAGTAAGGACATTACTGCGCTCATCGTCGTTGAAATATACCAGGATGTGGCCGATCCATTTGTATTTTGGGGCACGCGATTTGCTCCTATTGGTCTGCTTACTCATAAATTGTTCTCCTGTTAGCTAAACAAAAAAGAGGCCGTTCCGGGAAATTGGGGGGGCATCCCAATCCATCGAAACG
>JAUVYQ010000065.1 GCA_030603035.1 Phycisphaerae bacterium
TGACAAATACAAAAAATTCTTTGCCGGTGCCGTAAGCGAGGAAAACCCTTACGGCTTCGGGTATAAGCTGCCCGACAGGGTCCAGCTCGAATACATCGCCGTCAAGCTCGATGATGTCTCGGGGATAGTGACGGCACCCACACAGGAAGAAGCAGAAGAATATTACCAAAAACATAGAGAACAATTATTCACTACATCGGTTCCATCGGACCCGAACGACCCGAATTCGCCGCCAACCGAACAAATTAAAAGCTACGCCGAGGTGGCAAGTACCATTTCAAAGCAGCTTCTGCAGAACAAGATAAATTCAAAGGCAGAAAAGATTCTGCAGGAAGCAAAGACACTTACCGGGGCGGAATTTGAAGATATAGAGGATGCAAATCTCAGTGCCGAGCAGCTCAGGCAAATGGCCGGCGATTATGAAACCACCGCCGAGGAATTGAGTGAAAAATACAAAATCAAGGTATATGCGGGACAGACGGGACTGCTCAGTGCGCTCGACATACAGGCAGATAAATACCTTGGAATGCTGTATCTAAAGGGCTACGGATACGGATATAATCCGGTGGGATTGACTCGGATTGTATTTGCGATTGATGAGCTTCAGGCCAGCGAACTTGGGCCCTTCGATGTGCCAAAACCGAGAATGTATGAAAATATCGGGCCGGCGAGGGATATACGGGGATATACCGGGACAAACATGGTGGTTGTGAGGGTAATTGGAGCGGAAAAGGCCTCTGAACCGGAAAGCATAAATCAAACCTTTAGTACGAGCGCATTTGTATTTGGGCAAGACCCAAACCAAACAAGTGAAGATGTTTATTCGGTAAAGGAAAAAGTGACGCAAGATTTGAAAAGACTTGCGGCAATGGATACCGCCAAAAGCAAAGCCGAGGAGTTCATTGGCCTGATGGCAAAAGATGGCTGGGAGAGTACAATTGAGAAATTTAACGAGCTTTATGGACAGCAGACCAAACGAGACGAAAGCGACCCAAATGTATCCGGGGACCCAAACGCGATAAAGGGTCCTGACCAACCTTTTAAGCTGGAAAATTCGACAAACCTGCAGAGAATCTCACGAGAGACAATAGCGAGGTTGGCTGTTCAAAGCGAGGGTAATCCGGTGACACAATTTTTAGTCAATGAGAGAAAAAATAATGCCCGGCTCATAGCTCGGCTCTATTCACTCGTGCCGCAGGACAGTAACTCCATTGACAGCGTGCCTTTAGTTCTGGAATTCAAGCCGGATATGAGCTACTATTGTTTAAAGAAAATTTCAGTTAAACGGCTTGAGCAGGAGCAATACGAAACAATCAAGGCGATACAAATATACAAAGAAGAGCACATTCAATCCCAGAGCCTGGCAGCGGTGCACTTTAACCCTGAAAACATATTAAAACGTATGAACTTCAAGTGGGCCGGAGAGGAAAAGCAAGCGGCAGACGCCAACACGCCGGAAGAATCTGAGGGAGCATCTTAATGGCACGCCGTTCGAAAGAAAACCAGGTACTGTTTATGCTGATTGTGGGACTGCTGGCCTGGCTCGTGCCGGGCGCGGGGCATTTTGTGCTGAAAGAAAAAAAACGGTCGATAATTATATTCGCAACTATTGTCTCAACTTTCTGCGCAGGCTTATATGTCGGCTCAATTGGTGTAATTGACCTGGTTGGGATAACGCCGTGGTATGTGGTACTGGCACAGGTTATGAATTCGCCGCTGGTGGCCGTCCTGGGGCGCCTGACCGCCGGTGGAGGTTATCCCGTCTACGGCTGGCCCAACGAAATCGGACAGATATACACAAGCACCGCGGGCTTGCTCAACCTTTTGTGCATTGTCAACGCTGTTTATTTGGCCCATCTGCGCAGCGCAGAGACGGCCGGAGGGTAAAATGTCGGGAATAGCTATCTTTGTAGTGAGCTTTACAGCACCGGAAGAAATCGGGGCAAATCCACAATCTATGCTGTGGCTGCTGCCATTATCGGCGGCAATAGCCATCGTCTATAAAGCAACGAAACTTCCAACAATCACGGCACGCAATTTTATCAAAGAAGCAGCGATTCTATTCGGCTCAATCATTGTTTTCATAATTATAACCGCATTGGCTTTATACACTTTGGCGTGGCTAATTACAGAGTGATTGCCAGCCGCATGAATTTGATTGCCCCATCGTAAAGCAAGACAATGAGCCGACCTCTGCTCTGTGTGGTGACTGCGGCATCCTGATATGCTTCGACTCCGTTCATAGTGTTACTCCGTTATATTTTCAAAGGCCTTACGCCTTGATTACAGCTTTTCAAGCCGTTAGGATTTGGGGTTGGGCTAAACGAATTGGGATGGTTCGGTGCTTATTTTTGTTCTTCTTCGAGCAGAGTTTGCGGCTCGGCTATGATGCGGATACGACGTTTTTTGGGTAACACTTTTGCCGAAATTCCCCTTCTTTGCCCGGGTTTTAATTCAAGCTCGAAAGTATCTTTTTCAAGATAGTGATATTGCGGCAGATTGTCACTGTAGATTTTAATCGTCCATTTGTCAGGTCGCAATTCTTCAAATTCAAAACGCCCTTGATTGTCTGTAACGGTGCGTCTTACTTCCAAGCTGTTTCTAAGTTCTACTATAGTATTTGCCAGCCCGTGATATTCGACAAGTTTATCACCTTCGCCATAGCCGCTGCCTTTTCCGACAACATAACGAGGTTCATTGGTGCCGGTAGGTTTCTCGCTCAGGGTCGTTCTGTTTACGTTCTTTTCGTAACTATAAACCATAATTCGACCTGAGAGTTGCGCAGCTCGCGTTACTGGTATAATCACCGGGGTTTTTTCGCCCCCTTGAACAGCCAATTGGATGGGTGTTTTTTGGCCGGGGATTCGGTTCATACCAATACTCGCCGTATCCACACTCAGGTAAAATATACCGGGATTTACGGAGGGGAAGGTGAAGCTGCCGGCCTTGTTGGTTACTGCGGTTAAACCGTTGAGCCTGAGAATCGCATTGGGAATTGGCTTTTGTGTCTCCTGGTCATAAACATATCCTTTAACACTACCGATGCTTTTCTTGCGAGCTACAGGCAGGCCTAAAGGAATTGTGTACTGCACCATAAAAGCGGTGTCATCTTCGGAGTACGAATTCTCGTACCTGGTATGACGGGCAAGAATGGAAAGTTTATTTTTATTGGCGAAAGTATGGCTCAATCTTAATTCCAGATTATCTCTGCCGCCTTGTGCTGAGCCTTCATAATCGTTGGTTTGCAAAGCGAGGCTAAAGGAGGTTCTCTTTGCTATTTTGTAGCGGGCGCTGACGCCCACGGTTGTACTGCGTCTGCCTTCTCCGGTGAAGTCACTATTTTTATCATAGTAAATATAGCCGCTGTAAGACTGCCTGTTAGTTGGCCTAAAATGAGCAGAAGCGGTATATCTTTCTGAGTCAGAGGTCGCGTTGTCCAGCTTATTTTTTGTTTTGCCCAATTCGGCAGAGGCACTAAGGGCTAATTTGTTGAAACTCTGCCCTATACCAAACCTGAAAGTGTTCTCCTGATAGTCAAAGGTGGGGCTGTCGAGCTGGTCCCGGCGGTCTCGGCTGCGCCAATCAAGAGAAAAAGTGGTATTAGTTTCCATCTTGTAGTCTAAACCCAACCGATAGTATTTCTCCAGAGGGGCTGAGTAAAGCGACGGGTCTAAATCAAGGTTATTCTCTTGCCGTCTGAAAGTGGCATTTAGTCTTAGACGTTTGTCTATGGGAACTGTCACACCACCTGAGACATAATCAAGGTCGCTGTAATAACCCGGGTAGTCGGGGCCGCCGTGAATCAATTTTAAGTAGTAGCTGAGCCAGTCGCTGCGTCCGTAGAGCCTGGTCAGATACGCATTGTCTTTTTTGGTGCCACCCGGCCCCAGCGCATATTCGAGGTCGAGTTGGGTATTTTCAAAAGGCCGAAGCTCTCCCTCAACGCTCGTGATATTACTTACTTTGCCGTCTCTGTCTTTTCTAAGGTAATTCAAGCCTACTTTGTATTTGTCATTTATTGAATAATCCATATAGGCAGCGGTCTCTTCTGTACCGGGCTGCCGCCAGCGTGTTTTCATATAGTAGGCTCCCAAAGTAAAATCATCGTCAATACTGAGCTTGCCTTCCAGACCTCTGCCGTATAGATAATTTTCAGTCAGGGGAGAGAGGGAATAAGTGCGGTCACCCAAGTGAAGCTCATAGTCTTCTGTCCAGTGGCTAAGAAAATACTCATCGCGCTGGCCAAAGATTGATTTGTCCTGAACGTCCGGGCCTCTGAAGCGAAACCTTATATGTTTTTTACCTTCTTCGTCTAAGGTACCCTCACCACGGAGCTCAGTTTGAAAGCCGGATTGACGCTGCTCATTTTTCTGGAATACATATCTGAAGGTTATCTCTGCCGGTATTCTGTGAAAAATATCCTCTACACCGCTTACCCTCGGCAAAATCTCCACCGAACTTGCAGATTTGGCCTTCGCTTTTATCTTGCCGTCTTCAACGGCTTCAACAGTTAACTGAAGACGATGTTTCAAAATCTTTATTATGTCTGCACTGGTCTTTACGGTTACATTAGCCGTCTCTGATTCACCAGGTGCAAGCTTGAACGTATCAGTATCAACAGTAAAGGGAAGGTTGTCGCTGCTGTCGATTTTTATTCTTATGGCATTTTCTGTATTGCTTTGATTGACAATTACGAAAGAGGCTTTGTAATCTTCGCCGGCAATTACCGCCTCAGGAGCGTCCAGAAGTTGCACCTCTAATTTGACAACCGGCAATACCACCGCATAAATAGTATGAAAATCGCGAATGGAAGGATATTTCCTGTCTTTAATAATATATGTAATTTCATATTTGCCGGCTAAGGTTGCTTGAGGGACGAAGAAACTTACCAGCTTTGTATCACTTGCATTCGAATTTAATTCAAACGGGAAGTCTTTAGTGATAAGCGCCCAGCCATAAGGTAGTTTCACTTCAGAGACGAATTCTCGTTTCTCATCGGTGTAATTGGTTACGCGGAAGACAGTAGTTATTATCCTGCGAGGTTCCGTTTCAAATAATTCTTTTCCTGCCGGTCTTACCTCAATATTTGGCCCCTGAGCTTTAACTGATACAGCCATTACCAGGCAGAGGTAAGTTATTAAGGAAATCCTTTTCATTTTTCACGTCCTGTCATTCTGAGCTAACCCCTGCTTTGGGTTCCCACAAGGCGGGGTCCCTCGCAGGGGCAAGCTTGCACCCGCGCAAGCGGGTGTGAATCGAAGAACCCAAATTTTACTTTCCAAATTTCAAGGTATAGTTGGCTCCAAAAATATAATCACCCCCGCAGTCGGCCACTATCAGGGTCTTGTATGTGCCTTTTGGTACGTTAGTTAAATCAACTTTAAATCGGACAGAGGTACCTGGATAGATGCGTTTCTTACCGCCTTCGAACTTGCCAAGGTAAGTGCCGGTGGTATCATAGAGTTCAACCCACAAAAGTGGCCTCAGCCATCTCTGGCCCGTGTTTTCCATATCAAGCTGCAGAACTCGCTTTTCGGTTTCTTTTAGAAGTTTTGTCTTTAGAAATTTAAGTTTACGCTCGCCGGTATCGCCAATATGTGTAACCATCTGGATGTTGTAACGGAATATTTGTGTTATACCCACTTTGGTTTTACCCCTCTCCGGTTGACTGCTCAATGGCGAGCTTTTGGGGACTCCCTCCACCATAAGCGAACTCCAATAGGTGCCCACAAGGTTTGGGTCATTGGGGACCTTTATGGTGTAATTGACCCTTGATGTGTCGCCGGGGCCGATTACCAGCCGATGCGGGCTAAAGCCGAGCCAGTCGGCGTTGGAGCGGGGGGTTTTACCCGGCTTACCATAAATATTTCTACCATCAAAGAAAAATAGATAGTCGGTCTGATAGACCTTCACCTCCTGCAACTCAGTGCCGGTGTTCTTAATAAGGATGGAGCCTTTGTAGGTATCACCCGGACCGGGATTGCTTTTTTTCTCATGGGTCAGGCCTCCTATGAGGGATACCGCGGCTTCGGTCGCACAGGGCACCAGCAAAAAGAAGAGTAAAACCGGGATAATAATTTTAGTTTTTAGTTTCATAAGGTTTTCCCTTTCAATCAGTGTCAACAACTGTATAGTAAATCGTCGTCGCATAGTTATTCGGCGGGACCTGTACGGAAACCCCGTCAACCTTCAACTGGACATTTATGTTGCTTCTGTCGTTATCACCGCTGAAAAAGCTCTGATCGTCGAAATCTACCTCCTGGTAAAAACCCCCACCTGAGATGTCTCCAGAGCCGGCTCCATCGGATGTCCTTTTTACATACAGATTAAAATTATCATGCCAGACAGAATCGACCTTCTTAACATTTATCCGCCAATTATCGCCAGTGCCGGCTGTTCCTGAAATATCTATCGAAACCGCGTTTGAAGCGCTTTCATAGGTACTGTTCAGGTTACTTCCAGCGCCAGCTTGCAAATCTGAAGCATCTATAGTCTCCGACCAGCTCCCAGTTACTGTAATGGATATGGGCGCCTCGGCTTTACTGCATAAAAGAATAAGCCCAATTAATAAAACCAGGATGACAGAATTCCTTTTCAACCTGATACTCCTTCATTCAAGAAAATAGATAGGGGGCAAGAGCCCCCTATCTACAATCAGCAACTCTGATTATGAAACATCAGCACTCGTGTAAGTAATCACGAAATCGTAACCCGCAGTCGGAGTAGCAGTTGTCGCAGTAGCATTGTAAGTGACGTCCGCATTAGTTATCGCACCAGCTGTAATGCCGGTGTAAACAACCGCGCCGCCTTCCGTGGCGGTACCAGCAGTGCAAATGGTCTGTATTCCTGCCCCACCATTAACTGTCACTTTGAGCGTAATATCATCACCTGATGGGTCAGTAGTTACCTCCGCCGTTATCTTCTTGCTGGTGGCTGAGTTGTGGGTGTAATTCAACTTCGCAGTGGTATCGTCCGCGCCTGTCAGAGCACTCGAGCCGGCGGTACCGTTCAGAGTAATTCCAGTAGTCGCATTGTCGACGGCAAGCAAATCAATTGAACTGACGGTTACAGTCAGATTCGATGTGTCAGTTATCGCCATTGCTACGCCTGTCAGTCCCACGACCAGCACTGCCACTAACAACATTTTTCTTAATGCCTTCATAATTTACCCTTTCATAATTTCGTCCCGTAAAGGTCTTTTTCACTATTGGCCTCTGGGACTAACCAATTTTTCGCCAGGCACACATCGTGCCTGAACCATAAACTTTCAGCGGACAAAAATCTCCTTAACCGACCCCCCCAGGCGACTCCCGCTTTAGATCCCTTTAGATCTCGCCTGTGTCGGAGCTAATACCGCCTCAAGACTTAGCTATGTTCTCGAAGCGGTTTTTCAACTACTTAAGTTAGAGTATCGGGTAGAACACCCGCCTACTTTAACCAGGCTATTCCGTGTTCTAAGGTTCGAAAAACCCTGTGGCTCAGGTTGCCACTTTATATAAACTTGCCTTTTTACACATATGTGCAATACGTTCCCTGTTTTGGCACTTTTATGAGACTCACCAAGTTTTTAAGTCCTATGAATCTAATCTTCTTAACTTTCCTCACCTGAGTTTGATACAATGATTGCAGGTAGAGTGGTGAAAATGAGAAGTTATTTATTCATCGCAGTGTTGGCAGTATTTGCCTTGTCTTCGGCTTCAAATTTGGCATTGGCCAAGCCATCGTCTGTCAGTGCCACGTGCAATATAACCTGTACTGTCGCAGAAATTGTGGAGTGGTCAGAGGCCAGTTTTCCAGCTATCAATCTCGCGGACCTTACCAGCCAGAACACCCATGTGTCCGGCAGCGCAGCGCTTGTGCTCTATACGAACGCAGATGTGAAAATCACCGCTGATAACTCAGATGTAGCACAACTTTCAAAAGAGGACAATCATAGGCTTGTTACAGAGTACAAGCTGGAATATGATGCTTTTGGATTAAACAAAACGGGTGGTAGTATGGTGGATTGGAGTGGGTATGACTCATTCCTCAGCGAAGGTTCAACAGTAACACACGTTTCTGGTGATGGTGCCGTCGAGGTTACTCTGTCAGTGAGGGTTTCCAACGACAGCGGTGGCTTTGGGAATTCATTGACTCCAGATTTAATGTCGGCCAATCCATCAAGTTGCAATGCCACGTGCATTATATCGTGTACTCTCGAAAACATCGGTGAGTGCACTGCAACCCAGACCCTCACGGCCTGCTGGAAATCCTAAATCGACTTTTCAACAGTCCCACCGCCCCTATTTTCCTGGTGGCTTTAGCGATGAACTCTAACTGCTGTGGTCCGGCAAAGCACTTTCAAGCACACCTAATTCGATGAGGGCATTGAGAGCGGCTTTTTGCTCTGCTTCTTTTTTGTTCGTCCCCCAGCCGCTTAGGAAATGACGGTCTGCGAGAATCACTTCCGACTCAAAACATTTGTTGTGGTCGGGCCCTTTTTCATCAAGTAGCGCATAGACAGGCGTGGTATTAAACTGCTGCTGGGCGTATTGCTGCAATAAGGATTTGAAATTGCCATGAGCTTGTTCTGCATCGACTCTATCAATTAATGAAGCAAAAGTTCTTAAGATGAAACTGCGAGCAGCGTCAAATCCGCTGTCAACATAAATTGCAGCGATAACGGCCTCCAACAAACCGGCAACAAGAGAACCTGACAAAGACCGGCTGGAGCTCATACCTTTGCCGACTTTTAGAAATTTTTGCAGGCCGAGCTGCCTGGCGACCCGAGCGCAGGTCGCACGAGAAACAAGCATACTCTTAATTTTCGTTAAGTCACCTTCCAGATAACCTGAGAACCGCTCGAAAAGGTCTTGACAAATAACCGCAGCTAAAACGGCGTCACCAAAAAATTCCAGCCTTTCATTACTTAAAAGACGATTATCAACAGCAGAGGAATGAGTGAACGCCTTGGCTAAGAGATTGCGGTTAGAAAATTTATAACCTATTATCTGCTCGATTTGCTGCAGAGTTTCTTCGTCCATTTACTTCTGCCCTACTTTTGCCCCGCACCAAAAAGCAGCTCACTGCGCTCCGCTCTGGGTGCGGGGTTACAAGAACCTCGCGAGCAGATTACGAACACCGCCGTTTTAGAGCGATCTTCGTAGCCGGCTCAACAAGGAAAAGATACGTCATATTATACAAAAGATAAGCCGGATGTCAAGCCCCTTAGTCCGAAATTACGGCTAACTGACCATCTGCAAGCCGGCCAGGGCAACGAACTTGTCATCAGCAAGTTCAAAAATTCCGTCAAGGCCGGTTACCGTAAAGATACCTCTTGTTGCGGCGGCAACGCTGCAAAAAACAAGCCGATGCTCACAATCGGCCAACATCTTGCGCAACTTCAGCAGCTTCGAGAGACTCGAAGAAGTTACAATATCGACGCTGGAAAAATCAATTACCACGTCACAGTCACCTCTGTCACGCACGATTTCGATAACGCTTTTGAGCTCATCAGACATTTCCGGTTCCTGGGGCAGGTCCACAAGAACGATATTCTCCGACCAATTTTGAATCCCCATTTTAATCTCCTTTTTTAACTCAATACAGCTTTCGGAAGTTTCAAATGTTTTATCGGCACAAGTTTGGGCCAGGTTAAGCGAAAAATTAAGTTGCATTTAATTTGTCTTGTAGTACTGAACTGCCAAAAACGGGCGTTTTAGTATCTTCAGGCATATGCTTTTAACAAAAGCTACAAATGAGAGGTAAAAAAATTTCGTTCTCTCTTTTTGCGAACCAGTTTTTCAGGAACCAAATGGTTCGGAGGTATTCATTTTGAGAGCATCCATATAGGACGTACACCGCCCCTGACATCCCACGAGGGACACGTTTTAGACTTGACAGCGTCCTACGAGACGCTGTCAAGTCTAATTCGCACAGGACGAGTAGCCAACAACGCCTTGTTTTTACCCAACAGCCCTACCGAAAAGTACACACGAGTGGTCTCAAGCGACTCTTCCAGACTCAAAGGCGGCAGAATGGTCGCCAATCTTTGGGCCGGCATCGTCTTCCCTAATAGGATGTTCACGAGCAGAAACAGGTATGTTGTGGTCACCACATGGTAGGGTCATGGTAATGAAAGTTGGCCGCGCCACGGTCTAACCGACAAGAAGAATCCTCGGCGACAGGCCCCTCTAATGAGCAACCAATCAATGCGAGTGTCTCCTCATTTCTTTAGGTCACCCCTTATTCGATGTTCAACAGTCTTAACTATTCGTTCACGAACAAGGCGCTGAACCGCTTTCTTACTCGCTCTCGATTGTCGGGTTGCCTCGGTGTTAAGAACGCCTTTTAAGGTTGCTGATGCCGATTCAGGATGTTCCAGTTGGGTCACAAGTATGTATTCCAAATGAGCCACTCTCGCTTCAAGCTGTACAAGTCTACTTGAAGAGATACCTTCTCCTCTCCGCTTCCTTTCGCCAAAGCGGCTTTGTCTCCGATTCTGTTCTGCTTGCCATTGCTCATGTAGCTGCTTTTGCATTTTCCTCTGTTCTTCATAAGAGGGAAGCTCTCTGCGTCCATATCCAACTACTCCAGCCAACGATAACACCAACACAACTAACAATACTATTTTAGTTTTCATTTCAATCTCCTAATCTAATACAATCTTCTTTTCTTTTTTCTCTTATAACAGGTTGGAAGCAAGCTGGTTCTGCCCTATACGAGCTTGTCGCGGCCGGTCGCGATGGAGTGGAAAACCCCGGGACCGGGCTTGAGATCTTCCTGCTTCGGCACAAGGTCCAGTTTGGAGGCGTTCAGCAACCAGTTCCAACTAAAGCTGCGACCCGTGTAGGCGGACATGCGTGCGCCGATGGCCGTCAGCGTGCTCTCGGCGATGCGCTGACCCTCGTTTGAGCGGGTTGCCGCTGCGAATGCTCTTGATGAGGTCAATATGCTCCTGCTGCTGTCCGTTGACGTTCCTGCCTTTGAACCTCCACGGGTTTTCACCGGAGGTGCTGTTACTGCAGTTGCTGGTGCCCTTGGTGCCGACGACTTTCTCGCCGCCTCGGCCGGTGCCGGGACTATGTCCGCTGAAGCTCAGGCAGCGGGCGCCGTTGGGATACTCGAACTCGGCGAAAATATGGTCCCAGATGTCCCCGTTGTACTTCTCCCAATCTGTTTCGCTGCCGTTGTTGTACTTCCGGCAGACCTCTTTCGCCGGCCCCACCTGGCCGTCGTTGTAGCTGCGCCAGGCGCGGCCGCCCACCGCCGTGAACTTAACCGGCGGGCCGTCGAAGCACCAGTTCATTATGTCGATATTGTGGATGTGCTGCTCGCATATCTGGTCGCCCGAAAGCCAGTTGAAGTGGTACCAGTTCTCGCACTGCCACTCCAGCTCGCTCAGGCCTTCCTTGTAGCTGCGGAACCAGATGCCGCCGCCGTACCAGTAACACTGGCCGCTCACCAGCTCGCCAATCTGGCCGTCGTGAATCCGCCTCATAAGTTCAATCCGGCTGAACTCGTGCCGCCGCTGCGTCCCGGCCACGATGCCGAGGCCTTTCTTTTTGGCGATTTTGGAGGCCTCCATCACCTCCCGACAGCCGGCCGGGTCCGTGGCTACCGGCTTCTCTGTGAAAATGTGCTTCCCGGCCTTGACAGCGGCCAGCATCTGCCTGCCGCGAAACGCAGGAGCCGTCGCCATACACAGCAAATCCGCCTCGCACTTGGCCAGCTTCTCGTGGCAGTCGAAGCCCCAGAAAAGATTATCATCCGGGATTTGCACTCGGCCTTCGAATTTCTTATCACTCATAAGGGAATCCCTGGTTCTCTTGACCTTGCTCTCGAACAGGTCGGCCACCGCGACGACCACCACGCCCGGATCGGCATTGAGGCACTGCTTTATAGCCCCGTTGCCGCGTCCGCCGCACCCGAGCAGCCCCGCCTTGATCGTACCTGACCCTCGTGCATGCACTACAGAGGCCAATGAGCCGGCCAGCGCTGCTGCGCCGGCGGCCGTGGTCGCGTGTTTATTCTGTTTCGGTCTACCTTTTTCTGACGATGCCATCAGTAATCTCCTTTGCACAGTATCTTTAAGCCGTCTGGCAGAACAAGCTGGTGCTTTCTATCCACCGGCTCCGTCTAAAGCCGGACCGACTTTTCTCATCCCTTCTTCTGCTTTGCGTCCCACTATCCGAAGCCGGCCAGCTTGTACTTGCCCGGAACAGCGAACGGAGGCACCGGCTTGGAATCGCTGAGCTTGAGACCATCCGGCGGCAGCAGGTTCAGCGTGCACTTGCTCATGAACCATGACGTTTTAAGCTGCTGCCTTGCATAGGCCGATTCCCGGGCCATAATTGCACAAAGCGTGCTCTCGGCTATCCTCTGGCCCTCGTTGAGCGGGCTGCCGCTCCGGATGCTCTTGATCAGGTCGGCATGCTCCTGTACGTACGGGTTGGGGTTCGGGCCCTGGTAACGCCACGGGTTCTCGCCCTCGATTGTCCCGCAGCAGTTGCTGACGCCTTTCGTGCCGACCACGCGCTCACTAACCTGGTGCGTCGTGCCATCGATCTGCCGGCACATGCTGATGGTTCGCACGTCGCCGGGGTAGAAGAACTCAACCCCGAAGTGGTCAAAGATGTTGCCATACTCCGGGCCCGTGCGGTATTGCCGGCCGCCCAGGCCGTGTACTTGGTCGGGAAGTTTGTTAAATGCCCAGTTGATTACGTCGATGTTGTGCACGTGCTGCTCGACAATGTGGTCGCCCGAGAGCCACGTAAAGTACAGCCAGTTACGGAGCTGCCACTCGACGTCGCCCTGATTGGGCTGGCGCTTGTTGACCCAGAGTCCGCCCTGGTTCCAGTAACATTGGGCCGAGACAATCTCGCCGATCGCGCCGTCGTGAATCCGCTTCATCGTCTCCACATACGCCCGCTCATGGCGACGCTGTGTGCCCGCAACCACGGCCAGTTTCTTCTGCGACGCCTTTTTGGACGCCTCGATGACCATTTTGATCCCCGCCGGACAAACCGCCACGGGTTTTTCCATGAAGACATTTTTGCCGCGGTTGATGGCCTCGGCGAACTGCACGGGCCGAAAGCCCGGCGGCGTCGCCAGGATTACCAGGTCCACCTCGTCCAGAGCCAGCACCCTCTTGTAGGCGTCGAGGCCGACGAAGCAGCGGTTGTCGCGGACTTCGAACTGGTTCTTCAAGCCGGCGAGCCGGTCCTCAAAAGCGTCCGCCAGGGCGACGATTTTTACGCCCGCCGATGACTTGACGCAGTCATTCGCCGCGCCGGATCCTCGCCCGCCACAGCCGACCACACCGACGCGGATTGTGTCGCTGCCCCTCGCTTCCGCCAGAGGAGCTGCCACGCCCGTCAACGCCAGGGCTCCGGCTGCTACTGCCGAACTCTTCAAGAGTTCTCGTCGTGTTAGTTTCTGTCTTTGTACCATATTTGCCTCTCCAACTATACGTCTGTGGTGAGCTTCGCGCCCTTCTTGGCGCTATCAAAATCTCCTAAAATGGCTGCTTTTTCCCACTGCCTACTCAGCAGCTGGAAACACGCCGGAACCGCTTCCTCAGACTTTTGACCTGTGCGCCCGAGCCACAAGTCTTGAAATTATAACGCAGGCCGAGAGAAAAAGTCAAGAGTAAAAATATAAATCATTTTCTGGAGCAAGGAAAAAATGCGGAATCCTGCTGCCCTGTTGGTCGTGCTGAAGGAGGATATTGTATGCCGTCAGCAGAAATGAGACAAATTTAGCTTTGAATTAGAGAGCGATTTCAACTCCTGTTTTCATGATTTTACTGTTATAATACTTTCTTTCAAAAGAGGGACACCTGTGTTGCAGGGGGGTGGTGAGATGAATGAAGCGCCTTTCATAGTTTCCTATCGAGCTTGCGATAGCTTATGGCTTCAGCAATGTGCTCGGGAGCAATGTTTTCCGCACCGGCCAGGTCGGCTATTGTTCGGGCGACTTTGCAAATCTTATCGTGGGCCCGGGCGCTCAGGCCGAATTCCGTCATCGCCTGTTTGAGCATCAGCTCAGAAGCTGAATCAAGTTCACAAAACTTTCTAACTTGTTTGTGACTCATTCTTGCGTTGATATAGACTTTGTCATTGCCGAAGCGCCTCGTCTGAACATCTCTGGCTCCGGTAACATCCTGTCTTATCGTAGCAGAATCGAGCTGGCCCGATTTTGAACGCAGCTTGGTGAAACTTATCGCAGGGACATCGATATGAATATCAATTCTGTCCACCAGCGGCCCGGATATTTTCGACAGGTATCGCTCGATTTGGCCGGGTGTGCACTTGCATCTTCTTGCATACGTGCCGAAATAGCCGCACGGACAGGGATTCATTGCTCCAACAAACATAAATTGGGCCGGAAAGCGGATGGTGCCTTTGGCCCGTGAAACGGTGATAAAACCATCCTCCAGCGGCTGGCGAATCATCTCTAAAACGTGCCTGGGAAATTCCACAAATTCATCGAGAAACAATACTCCGAAATGAGCCAGGGACAATTCTCCCGGCCGGGGTACCGTCCCGCCGCCCACCAGGGCCGGGCCGCTCGCTGAATGGTGCGGCATCCGCACAGGACGAGTAGCCAACAACGCCTTGTTTTTACCCAACAGCCCTACCGAGGAG
>JAUVYQ010000340.1 GCA_030603035.1 Phycisphaerae bacterium
AAGCACAACATCGTACTCTTCACCAAAGCCCGCGGCTGAACTCCGACGATCTCGTCAAAGGCCCATTCTCGTTCAGCCGCGGAAAAAACCAGCGGAAAAACCCGATAAAATTCCACACAAAATCCACGTAAAATATGACCAAATCAAATCGAAAAAGAGAGGGAAAACGGCCACGATATTGTACCCACGGAGATAGAATACGGCCACGACGTTGTACCCACAGAGATAGAATACGGCCACAACGTTGTATTATTCCGTCCACGACGTTGAATCATCGTATGTACATTCCGGCCTTGACGTCAAATCATAATCGGAACTACGACAAAGACCCCACCCACCCTCTCGAAGCTTACGCATATGGGTTTTTCGTTGGTGTTTTTTTTTCTTTTTTTTCTTTTGGGCCCCTGGCTCGTCCCTCGCCAGCCGCCTGGCCCTTCCGTAGTTTCCCACGCTCGACGTCACGACAACTTTCTCGACCAAAAATCTATTCTGATAAGACACAGTGACTAAACGACCCACAGGACGTCGCACAGATTTTCGGTACCCTCGAAAGTTAGACAGTCGTGACTTCTCACTGACCACTCCGTGGAGATAAAAAAGAAATACACACTGATTCGAAGTCGGGGTCTCCGTATCTGAATGTTACTGTGATTAACATTCGACTGGTAAGTGGTTTTTTGAATTTTTTCTCCAAGTCTTGATGGTGAACGACAACCATGGACTTGATAAAAAATTGGAAGCCACAAAAACCACGATGACTTTGAAAAGACCAAAGTCATTAGTATTTAAAGACAAAGACAACAACAGTTTGCAGGGGTCCATACGAGCTTGCCGTCAAAACCGCTGTAAACGACGACAGCTTAGCCGCAAGGTTCGCCGAAGTTTTCCCCCCCCCGTACCCCCCCTCATCCTTGGCACTCCAAAATAATGATGAGGGCAGTCGATCACGGGGGGGGGAAACCATCTCTAATAACCTTGCTAAAAATCGATTCACCACCGCAAACGACGCGGTCCCCCTCTCGATTTTTGCTATTTTGACAGGCACTTACAAACCCTGTGAGCTTCCTGGGATAACTGCCGGTTTGTAAGCCGCTCGTTGATGAACCCCTGCAAACAATCACTCGCAGGTAGCCTGCTGGCCTGCTCGTCACGCTGGTAGCCTGCTGGCCAGCGTCTGGGGCCTCGCAGGTAGCCTGCTGGCCTGCGAGCCCCTCTTGCAGCTGCGTGCGAATCGCCATCCAGTCGTGTTGTACCCGCGTTGAGGTTCTTATATTTTTCTCAAGCAGCTGCCAGCTCAAACCGATATTGACTTCGAGGGGAGCTGATGTTACTCTTAAGCAGCATACTTCTCCTTACGCAGCGAGATCGGGGGGCCTCGGTGGTTATCCCCCCCAGGCTGTCGAGGTCCTTCCGGTCAACCCTGCAAAAATCCTCCGGGTGAATCTGCAG
>JAUVYQ010000182.1 GCA_030603035.1 Phycisphaerae bacterium
GACGAGCAGCGTCAACAATATCATTGGTTATCACCTTATAGAGATAGCTTTTGATATTTTGTATGTCAGGGGGTATAGGCTTGGAGACAAGACAAACAAAGAAATCCTGGAACAGATCATCTGCCTGGGCATCATTGCCAACCTGGTAACGAATCACCGCAAGAATAAAATCTCCGTATTTGGAGAAGATTTCTGCTGCACGGTTGACCTTGCTCGGCGCACTGCTCTTTTTTACGCTCAATAGGGGCATTTAAGCTTTCCTGCCAAAACGGTGTTAATTGAAAGTTGGGAGTATTATACAAAATAGGGCATCTGATGGCAAGAGGGAGGCAGGAATAGTGAATAGTATTTAATGCTTAACGACCAATTTAACTACAAATTGCACAGATTTCACAGAGAAGCAGGTTCCCTATAAAAAAAAACGAAGGCGCAGGAGAAATTTGGGTACGCCCCTGGCAGTGAAAAAACAAGAAAGTCTCCCCCAGTTAAATCCCCTTCATTCTCGCACTAAGAACTGCTAATACCAATTCTATTTAGTTATTGCCGATTGCCTGAGTCTGTCATTCCTGCGAAAACAGGAATCCAGACCCTTCCAGTCGGCACAATATCTGGTTCTGGCTCAACCAAAGGCCTATCTTTTAGCTTTCTTAATACTGTCATCGTGTTCCTTTCAATTTATACCTACTGAATGAAACCTGTCTGGGAATAGATGCTGGTAATGTATGGCTCTGGCTGTGCGCCTGGCCTTGTCCTCTGCGTTCTCACTCATATACTCAATAGCCCTCTGAACATCCGGCGGCAAGTCCGCGAAAGTCTTGATGTCTACGCCTCGTTTGGCAAGGTCTATCTGAGCAACATTATTAACTACCTCAAAACCTACATCTTGCTTTGATGTAACGCCTTCAGATGTAACGCCTTTTTGCTTGGCCCTGTAACGCCTTGTGCGCTCTCTTTGTGCTTCTCTCTGCTTTTCCTGGTCCTTTGTACATTATGCGCTCCTAAACGCCCTTAAACGTAGTCTGGCTATCTCCTCGGCCTCTTTAGACTCCCGCTCGTCAAGCTCACGCTGACGCACAGTGTCAGTCTGATTGATGTTGTCGGTGAACATCGCAAGATACTTGCCCTGTAACTCCGTGCAGCCCTTAGCTACCGCATATTGACCTACTTGCCTTGCCATTAGCTTGTCGTGTTCTAAATCAGCCAAGACCTTATCAATGGTTATGTTATTCCGGCTCATATTCTCTGCGTGCAGCTCTTTTATTCGCTGCTGAATCTTAGGGTTTTTCAATAAGTTGCAGGCTTGCGAATAAGCACTCTTTTCGCTGTAACCTGCTGCTATGGCGGATTTTGTGCCGTTGCTGAATGTCTCTGCCCCGATAGTAGTATAGTGGACGCAAAAGCTGTCCTGTTTTGGTGTAAGTGTTCTTGTTTGGTTCATTTTACTTTGTCTCCTTAATATGGGTTTGGATTAGTGCTTTGATTGCTGCTTTGATATGCTCCGGCAGTTCCGGCCAAACCGAAATTGTCGGCTTAAGTTTTGGGTGTTTTTCAATGGTTTATGACATAGAAAAGACAAGCATAAGACAAGTCGAGGGTTTGCGGATAGGGGTTTGAATAGACCTTGGTTTGTAAGTGTCGTATGTTCAGGCACTTGTAAAAACTGGGGAACCAGGATTCGGACCTGGACTAACTGATCCAGAGTCAGTCGTGCTACCGTTACACTATTCCCCAAAAATGCTTTTAACAACCCTTCTGCCGTTTACTTTGTTTTTCCTGCAATCCTATATAGCCAAGGAATTTCCATCCCGCCGGCAAAAGTATTGCAGCGAGCGCTATTTTCATCAAATCGCCGATGATAAAAGGATATAAACCCACAGTCAAGACGGTTGTGCTGATACCCGTCAGGCGACACAGCCAGAGCAGGCCAAAAGCGTAAATGGCGATATTTCCGAGAATCATCGCCAGAACGGTTGTCCCGATTCGCCGGTCCCATCCCTTTTCAGCGAGCAGGCCTACGATGCAGGCAGCAGCAATGAAACCGGCCAGATATCCTCCGGTCGGCCCTAACAGTACCGCAAAGCCGAATCTGCCGTGTGCAAATACAGGCAATCCCGCCGTCCCCTCGGTTATGTAGGCAATGACGGCAAAGCAGCCCCTTCTGGAGCCGAGCAGCGCCGCTATCATCAAGACGGCGAAGGTCTGTCCTGTAACAGGGACAGGCCAGCCGATTGCGACCCGGGCGGACAAAGCAATGATTAGAGAGCCGCCAATAATCAGAGCGATGTCATAAAATCCGGCCCGCCATATCCGGCCAGGCCTCAGAACGTCAGCTACAGTTGCGTTCGTCAACATATCTACTCCGTCAGTTGCGACAGGGGTCTTCAATTCCTCTGAATTTGAGATTTGAGATTTCAAATTTGAAATTCAAACAATTACTCCAAACACTCGAATAAGGCATTTTCCAACACCCCCAAACAAGTTTGAGGGTGCCACCCAAGTTTCATTAGTAATTCAAAGGTCAATAACTTTTGCTACGGATACAAAGCCAAGAGCTTGCTATCCGCGGGGCATTATATTTGAAAGTTTTTTCTGTGTCAAATAAAAGAGTCGATGCCGGATGCTACAAAAGAATTAAACGCAGAGAACGCTGAGAACGCAGAGAAAAAACTGAAATTAAAAAAACTCAGCGGGCTCTGCGAACTCGGCGGTAAAAAAATGCGGGAATCGAGAATCGATATTTACGCGGGCTCTAAACTTTCCCCCGCAAGCTCGTGCCTTCGCAAGCAGGTACATCACTGCGGGCAAAAACAACCGGGGCCTATACCGAATCAGTCGGTATAGGCCCCAAATTGGTGCAAGGCATTATGTCATTCCCGCACAGACGGGAACACCTCACGCGATACAAAAAAGCGGGGCCTATACCGGACCACTCGGTACAGACCCCGAACGATGCAAACTCATCCTGCTACACTACTGCTACACTACACATAAAGATACCAAGGTCATTCTTCGAGAGGATTGTTCGATTCTCGCCCCGCCCGTCGGAGGGGCTGGGTGAAGCAATCTCGGACTTTCGATGAGTTGAGATTGCTTCGCTTCCCCTTCGACTACGCTCAGGGCTAAAGGCTTGTTTGCAATGACAGCCATCAATTGAGCTGTCACAGAGCACTACGAACTATGAATTTCTAAGATGCCTGGTGGCGGTCGGCGTGTGCTTTATGTTGTTTTAAGAATTTTATCCAGCTCGTCCAGGCCTTCCTGTAAATGTCAGCGGACACCAAAAATCCATCGTTATGGCTGCCGAAAATCTCGATAAACTCTTTCGGCCCATTGGCCGCTTCGTAGAGCTCCAGAGCGAACTCGAACGGCACAATTTCATCATTTCTGCTGTGAATTATCATCACGGGACAGAGGACAAGCTTGATATAGTCGATTGTTTTGTAGCTGAATTTCGCGAACCACCGCACGGGCATATAAGGGTAAAATTTTCTGCCAATGTCAACGTATGATGTAAAGGCGCTCTCGATAATCAAAGCTCTTGCCTCGACCCTGGTTGCCAGTTGTGCGGCGATAGTTCCTCCGAGCGACCTGCCAAAAATAATAATATCCGCGGGCGATGCCTTTTTTTCTTCTGTGAGCCATTCGTATGCAGCCATAACATCCAGATACGTTCCCTCTTCGCCTGGTTTTCCCTGGCTGCTGCCGTAGCCGCGATAGTCAAAGATAAAGCAATTCAATCCCAGATTATAAAAGATATTTATACTATCCAACCGGTGGAACATATTCCCGCCGTTACCGTGACAGAACAGGACCGTAAGTTCTGCATTCTCTGCAGGCCCCGTTAGAAGCGAATCAGCAGTTGCGGGTTGCGGGTTGCGAGTTGCGGGTTGCGGGTTGCGAGTTGCGGGTTGCGGGTTGCGAGTTGCGGGTTGCGGGTTGCGAGTTGCGGGTTGCGGGTTGCGGACTTCTAACGGGGCAGGTATATACCATCCGCTCAACAGCAGGCCGTCGCTACTTCTGAAAACTATACTTTCAAAATCCAGGCCCAATTCGTCCGGGGTAAATGGAACTTCCTGCACAGGGTTGTACAAAAAGGTCGGCTGCATAAAATAGAGTATCAACCCCAAACCCCAGTAAGCGACAAATAACACTACAGCAAGATATATCAGCATCGAACCCATAATTCGTGCCTCGTGTCTCGTGACCCGTGACTCGAACGCCGAGCAACGGGGCACAAGGGACGTTTTCGGGTTTGGGCGTATTTTAATTTGCTCAAGACAATAAGAGCCTATCCGAATAACACCTGAATTGCCGATATATTCAAAGGCAATGGTGCCTTTGAAAGGATTCAGGGATGAAAAAACGAAAAACAAAGAATAAATACAGGATTTCAGACGAATTATGGGAAAAAATCGAGCCGCT
>JAUVYQ010000005.1 GCA_030603035.1 Phycisphaerae bacterium
TTCATTTTCAATTTACGATTGTCGATTTTCGATTGCTAACGACCAACGACTAAATTTGCCGCGGATACCTATGGCATAAATTAGCACGGATTGACACTGTTTTTTTTGGACACGGATTCACACTGATTGTTGAGTCGATTATGGAAATGGCTGCTTGCTTACCGGGCGAAGGGGCGATATACTCGATGAAGGCTGGTTGAAATCGATGAACGAATTAGAATGGAGAAGAAAAATAGGTGGCTGTCCCGATTTATTATTATATTGTGCAGGCGAGTGCCTGCTCAGATTTTGGCGAAGTGACAGAGTCTGGGGTATTAGTTGCTTGGAAGCGAATTTACATCGAAGAAGATAAAATGTACAAAACGGGGTCAGACCTGGCTACTGATTTTACCGCTGATGAAGATAGCGAACCTGATACGATAACGGTTGAGGATGGTAGTGTATTCAGTGAAAACGATTCTGTAGTCATCTTTGACGCTGACAATCCGACAGGAGAAACACGCACCATAACTGCAATCAGCGGCAATGATATTACCGTAGCGGACCTGACGAACTCATATAACGCCGGTTACAGCGCAGGCGACAAGGGAGCAGCAGTCGCAAGACCCGCTGATGGAGTTTACGATGCCAATATTACCGGTCGAGACACTAATGCGTTTGGCAGTGCCGCCAATGGATCGGATGGAGGATGCTTCGTTGAAATAAAAATCCTGTCCGATGGAACAAATAGCGTCCCTTATAGAGAGACATTTGGAAGTGACGCCGCCAGAGTGAGTTTCCGTAATGTTTGGTTCAGTAACAAGGGAAAATCAAATTATATCTACGTTTGCAGCGCTGAATATCACGACGCTAAAGGGGATAACTGGTACGGTGTAACAAATAACGGTTACAACGTTACATATGTTTATCTTGGTGAAATATCAGATGATTTTCCATCAGATGTGGCCACAGTAAATGCAGACGTAACTGCACACGAGATAGGACATCAGTTTGCCCTAACTCAGGTGGATGGCAGCCATCCTAATGATATCTGGTGTCACGAAGGTAACGGCACTGATTATTGCCTGATGAGTTATCAGAGGGATAGGACCGATGCGTACAGTGAGTTCTGCTACAATAGCGATCCTAATAGCCCAATTCATATTATGGATGTCCGCGATGCGTCGGACAGTTTGTAATAAATAGCGTAGTTCAGGAGAACGAGATGATAAAGAAGGTAAAAATTCTTATCCTGGTAGGGGTGCTCGCCACAGTTGCAATCGTACTACTCGTAGCGATATCGCGTAAGCCTCGAGGCTCTGAGATTATGAGCCAGCAGGAAGCAGAGCAGCGCGTCCAGCTGCTTAAAGAGAAAATTACGGTGCCCATTGATGAGGTAACTCGCGAAAAGATCAACACCCTAACTAATGACCTTGCACATGCCCATAAATTTGTGGAGATTAACGGCGAAAGCCAGAGCATCCGGAGTATAGCAAATCGTCAGCTACGAGAAGAAATTGGTGAGCGTGCGGTTCCCCAGTTGATAGACGCTGCAGCAAATCACAGTAGCCGCGGAGTACGTCAGACGGCCCTGGATATTATTTATGACTTGCATCAAGATGATGATAGCAAGCTGATGGAATATCTTCCAGTATTTGTCCGCTCAATGGAGGACGTAGACTCGAAGGTCCGAGGTACGGCGGTGGCACAAATTGGCAAGATGGCACGTCGATTTCACTTCTATAAGCGTCAGAAAGAACTTGAGCAGTTAATACCGTACCTCGTAAAAGCGCTGAGCGATAAGGACAAAGGCGTAGAAATCATTGCTGGTGCATTTCTTTTTCGGATAGGCAGGAGGGACCTTGTTCCTCAAGAGCTAATCAAGAAGGAGAAGTTTGGAGAGTGGAGCTAAGGATGGTAGCAGCCTGCGCGAGAAGCTTTTTTAGGAAAACAAGGCCGGAGGGCCCAAGCCCTCATGGGACTTCCGAGGCTTTTTATTCTGATCTCAGGGGCCTTTGAAATATTTGTTGCAGACTCATCCTCCTGGCAAGGAGAAAGGCAAGTAGCCGTGGAAAATCTCGTGCTACGTAGCATACTTCGCAGAGTAGTAAGTCTTATATAAAGAATCCACAGTCTTGTCCGTTGAAAAAATAGGTGGCTGTCCCGATTTATCCAAAGGAAAAAGGGGGAAAAAGAATATCGAATATCGAATCCGAATGTCCAATGTCGAAGTGCAAATGCTGCACACCCTACACGACTGTGAATCTAATTTCCAATAAGGGGCCGTGAATGTTACGCTTACGGCCTTTTTTGTTGCCTTTAGCCGTAGATTGCAGTAATTTGAGAGGCAATGCAGAACCAAAAAGCAAAGGAATAACCAACAGTCATTTGAGGTTGTGAAATGGATGTGCTTTTGATTGGTAGTGGCGGGAGGGAGCATGCGATTGCGTGGAAATTAGCGCAGTCGAAAGACCTGGGTAAGCTCTACGTGGCGCCGGGTAATGCGGGGACAGAGCGGTGCGGCGAAAATGTCCCCATCAGCGTCAACGATACCGAAAAACTCGTGGACTTTGCAAAACAAAATGATATAGGCCTTGTAGTAATCGGGCCGGAAGACCCGCTCGCTGCAGGAATTGTTGATACATTTGAAGCGGCCGGTATAAAGGCGTTCGGGCCCAGCGCAGGGGCGGCACAGCTCGAAGCGGACAAGGCATTTGCAAAAAAACTGATGCGCTCCAGTGCCATCTCGACCGCTGAGAGCAGAATCTTCGAGAGATTCAAAGATGCCAAAACATATATCGCAAGCAGAGACGAAGCGGTGGTGATAAAGGCGTCGGGGTTAGCGGCGGGCAAAGGCGTCTTTGTCTGCGATGACCCTGCCGACGGCATCTTGGCGGCTGAAAAGATAATGTGCGATAAGATGTTCGGGCAGGCAGGTGACAAAATCATCGTCGAAGATAAATTGTTAGGCGAAGAGGCCTCAATACTGGCTTTTGTGGACGGTCGAAATATTTACATAATGGAATCATCGCAGGACCACAAGCCCATCGGCGACGGTGACACGGGGCCCAACACCGGCGGAATGGGCGCTTACAGCCCTGCGCCGGTGGTTACCGAGGCGTTGATGGACAAAATCGTAGGTGAAATTTTGGTGCCGGTGGTGGATGGTATGAATCGGAACGGCACGCCGTATAAGGGTGTACTGTATGCAGGGCTTATGATTACCGGCGGCGGGCCGAGAGTGCTGGAATTTAACGTTCGCTTCGGCGACCCGGAAACGCAGCCGATTTTAATGCGGCTGAAAAGTGATTTGTTAGAAGTTTGTCTGGCAGTCTGTGACGGCAAATTAGACCGGGTCACGCTCGAGTGGGACCGGCGGCCGGCGGTTTGTGTGGTGATGGCTTCAGGCGGTTATCCGGGCGATTACGAAAAGGGCAAAAGAATAACCGGCGTGGACGAGGCCGAGCAGCTCAAAGACGTTATTGTATTCCACGCAGGCACGAGAAGCCAGGATGGAGATTTAGTTACTAACGGCGGCAGAGTGTTGGGCGTAACCGCTCTGGGACAAACAATCGCTGATGCGAGGGTAAGTGCGTATAATGCTGTGGATAAAATAAAGTTCGACGGTGCTTATTGCCGACGAGATATTGCAGATAAGGCGATAAGAAAATGATTATTGATAAATGATTATTGTACTGCGAACTCAAAATTCTCTGTGTTTTCTATGGCTCAACCCAAAACTCAAAACTCAAAACTAAAAACTAAAATACGGTGGCTTGTCAAAGGTTTGGGTTTGGTTGCCGTTTTATGGTTTGTTTTTATTGTGGTAGGCCGGGCCCTGCGTCATATCGCCATAGGACAGATTGCCGAGCTGACCAATGCAAGAATCAAAACCAAATCGGTTGATTTCAAGTTTGACGGCTCGGTCCTTATCGAAAAGCTTGTAATCAGCCCTTACCAGGAGCAACAGTACGATGACGCCATACTCAAAGCCGAAAGGGTATATGCACGCTTCGGGATAGGCAGCTTATTGCTGCTGCGTCCCCGGCTGAAAAAAATAAGCGTTAATGATTTTGTTATCGACGCCCAATACGATTTAGACACAGGCCGATGGAATGTAGCTGCACTTAAAATCAGGTCGCCTAAGGGCGGCTCCGGCAAAATGCCCGTTGTTATTCTGGAAAGGGGAACGCTTCAATACAGCAAGGTCTCGAACGGCAAGCCCAAAGTCATTGCGGCAGTATCCCTCAATGCAGGATTTGGGCCTGCCGAAAAGACGCAGGGCGGTTACAGCTTCCATATAACAACAGATAAAAAAACTCGCTCTGGCAAAAGTACCCTGGTTGGATTCTGGCAGCCCGCCCCGCCCCTCGGAGGGGCGGGGCCCGGCAGGGTTACAATCACCGGTGGGATTTCATCGGCGGATATCCCTGCATTTGAGAAGCTGTGGACAATAGATGCTCTGGCCGCTGAGCTGAATTACAAGCAGGACAGTAGTTATTCGATGGATCTTAAAATAACAGATTTGGCCGGCACAGAAGGAATCGGCGGTGATGCATTTGCTTTCGATAAGAGAACGTTTTTGGAAAGGTGGGGCACACTTACCGCTTTGCAAAGATTTTTTAGCCGATACCGTCCCCGGGGACAAGTTGACATTGACCTCGAAGCATCAGGCAATTTAGACCGACTGAGCGAGAGTGCATTAGCAGGCAAAGTCTATTGTAAGGACGTTTCGATTTGCGACCGCAAGTTTCCCTACGCGATAGAACACCTGATTGGCGAGGTGGATTTTACCGAGAGAAGTTTTGAACTAAAGAACCTAACCGGCCGGCATAACGACGTCAATTTGGTTTTGAACGGATGGTCTAAAGATTTCGGCCCGAACTGGCAGTACCAAATCCAGATTACAAGTGATAATATAGCTCTGGATAATGACCTGTATAATGCGTTAAGCACAGGACGGAAGGAATTCTGGTCGGCTTTTTCTCCGAGCGGCGTTGCAGCGATAAACTACTGTCTCTATCGGCGGTCACAAACGGATAAAGGACGCATCCTGGCGGTTAAACTGCTTAACGCTGAAGCTGCATACCGCCATTTTCCTTATCCCTTGAAAAATCTTACGGGAGAGCTCTTTTTCGATGACGAGAGTATAGTTGTTTCAAACTTAGTTTCGCAAGTAGACGAGCGCAAAATAACCTTGAACGGCAAGGTAACAAAACGCAATACCGACCGGCTGATATATGATGTTTTAATCAAAGCAGACAATATCCCATTGGATTCGACATTGTCTGCGGCATTGCCGACTGAGCAAAAGCGCTTATACAGCGTTTTTGATGCGACCGGTCTGGCCGATGCCGAGGTGAAGATTTTTACGCCCGAACAAGGTTCCGGTCCGCCGAGTTTCACCGCCGACATCTCCTTCAAAGAAGCTTCTTTGAAGGTTCCCGTTTTTGAAAATTCGGAAATCGAAGCGGAGTCCGCAAAGGCAAATCAGTTGCCTCTGGTTATCTCTGATATATCGGCAAAGACTGTTTTTACGCCTGATTTGATACGTATTGAAAATTTGACCGGTCGGTGCGGTAAGAGTTTGGTTTCACTTACTGGCCGAATCTGGCCGGGAGGAAAAGCTAAAAAGCCAGGCTACTGTTTGTCTCTGGGGGCTGAGCAGGTGGAGTTAAATGATGACTTGATTCGTGTGCTGCCGACGTCACTGAAAAAAATCGTCTCCGAATTGCAGCCGGAGGGAAAGATAAATCTCAGCGCCAATTTGAATAAAGCCGGCAGGGACGACTGTCCTGATTATAAGCTAATAGTGGACTGTCTGGATAATAGTGTTAATTTTGAGCCGTTTCCCTATCCTCTAAAAGACATCACCGGCAGGTTAACAATAACAAGAGACAGTATCAAACTAAAAGATATTACTGCAACCGTCGTCGATAATATCCGGGAAATAGCAAATACCTCGTTCGTAAAGCTGAACGGCGAAATAGCTTTAGCTGATAATGCCTTCAACGGCGGCTGGTTTCAACCTTCAGCCGGTGACATTACTCTTGCCACAGAGAGTCTCAAGATTAAGGGCAAATCTTTGACCGCCCTGAGAGCAGATGTCTATTATGACCCCGACCTGCAAAGCTGGGTGGCTAAAAATTTGGTTGCCGATTGCTACGGCGGCAGATTGGCGGGTAAATTGGAATTGAAAAGGCCGGCCGGGGCGCCTCCGGAGTATGTGCTGCAGGTGGCTTTTGACAATATTGACTTAAAACAGTTCCTTTCGGACGCAATCCACAATTCAGAAGTCGAAATTCAAAATTCAAAATTCAAGGGCTATACCAGCGGGCGAATGAGCGGCTCATTGAGCGTCAGGGCCACGGTCGGTGAAAGTCTGCCGCGCATCGGCAGATGCAGACTGGCAATAAGCGATATTCAGGTGGGCAAACTCTCGCCGCTGGCGAAGCTGTTACAATTGAAACTGACAGAGTCGGAACATTTTGCTTTTGACCGGATGCTTGTTGATTCATATATTAAAAATGACAGACTATTTTTCAGGCAGGTTGATTTATCCGGCAAAGACGCGGCCTTTACCGGCTCGGGCTGGATGGACCTGCAGAGCCGGAATGTCGATTTGATTCTTTTCGCGCGGGGCCATCACCGGCTTGCCGCCGCGGAGCCTTCGGTTTTGCAATCTCTAACTGAAGGCCTCGGCGGCGCTGTTGTGCGAATGGAGGTAACCGGCAACGTTTACGACCCGCAGGTGGAAACGAAGACCTTGCCGGTGATTAAAGATTCGCTGCAAATCCTCGGCACACCGCGTTAGAAATAAGGGAAGATTTCTAACAGTGCATAACACCAACCGAATCTAATCGGTAGAGGCCACTCACGAAGCGTCCTCCTGCCGGTTTTCTGAAAGGAACTTTTTGATCTCTGCGAGGCCCAAAAACCTCTGATAACCTACGAGCAGTAAAGGTGTAGGCTCCTCAGCAGCGGCACGGAATTCACACTCTATCCCAGAGGCTAGCAAAGAAAGATAAGCTTCCCTATCCTCTTCTCCTCTGTTAAAAAACAACACCGGCACATCCTGTTCCTCTTTTCTCTTCATTTTGAACGCCCTTCCATGTCTATATTTTTTCCTTCCACAAAAGTTTCCTTTATAAACTGTGCCAACTTTTGCTCAAGGTCCTCTGCAGAGCAAATTACATAAATATCTCGTTCCGGAGAAACATATCTTTTGAAAAATGGGTCTTCTTCAGGTATACTGTCAATAATCATCTGCCAACATTCATTTGGTCTTTCGTGTTCGGCTAACATCCCCCCAACGGCTAAAGTAGTGGAGACACGGTCTAGGACACCCTTGTTGAACTTGTACTCTGGAGGAAGAACATGCTCTATACATTCTCTTATTTTTTCTTTATCGCCTTTTATCGTGCTGATATTTAGAAATTTCGATACCTTATCAGGATTATTTACCCAGTCTTCACCGAGGTTGTTTAATGCATTTCTATAAGTGTCATCGAGCGAAACACTGCCCTCGACGTGTCCAAACAGACTTTTGATACGCCATTTTGCCAAATCTTCGTGTGTATTGATGATGACCGTTTTCCTTTTTTCCTCACGATACTGGGTCACAAGGTCACGATTATATTTCAATTCCTCTTCAACCCCTCTGGGAGTGGAAGCCGCCCAATATGGTCTGTATATGACTACACCATCTTTACTTTGTTCTACCAAACTACGATCTCGAGAATTAATCTGCTTTGATATTCTTTCCAATAATCCTTCGAGAAGTAAAGATACAGCGGTTTGGAATCCATCGTCTGCGTGGGAGACATCGAAGTTCAAAGGATTTAGGGGATTGATGTCCTTAACGTCCGAAAGCAATGGCGTAAATAACCAGTCATTAGAAAATGGGAGAGGCCACCCCTCTAACAGCTCGGGGACATATCTTCCTGTCTGTTTCTCCTGCTTAATTCTCTTTTCATCTATAGCGTCCGGAATAAAAAGAATCACATTATCTTGCACTAACATCTGCTTGATAAATTCATTCAATTCATCATAAAAGCCTGGAGGTCGTGAATAAGCTCCTTCTCGGATGCTTGAAATGGGGTGGGATAAATAAAAAATGTTCTGTTCCTCATAAGACTTAATTAATCTCAAAAGCATCCAACTTGGATGTTTCACTGCCATAATGTATAATGGCACTTTCAGAAGCTGATGTATTTTCCGAGAAAAGGCAATCTCTATTTCTCTCCATTCTAAGATCGACAGGAGGTTTGCTATCGACTCTAACAAAGCTCTTTGAGATGGTCGCTGCAGAATATGTCCAAACATCTCACCCTCTTTCATTAAGCGTTTATAAATGTCATAGCAGTCGTCTATAAAAACAACAACCATTTTAATCCTGTCCTTCAGTCCCATCAGTTCTGCCAAATCAACCGGGGAGAGAAATTCAGTTTTTCGCTGATGGTAGTATGAAGCATGAAAGGTAATGAACACGTATTTTTCTGGCCCAGAATATGAGGGTAATTCCTTCTTTATCTTTCCAAAAGTTTCGGTCCATAGAGTTTCTTGAATCCGTGGCGGAGCTGCTAAAATTTCCAAAAAACTTTTCCCAGAAATCTTTTGCATCTCCTTTTCAACCGAAATAGGTGGTTTGGAGCTTGGACTTGCTGATTTATTCAAGCTGTCCCTAATTTTAATACCCGACTGTCCAGTGAAGAGAATAACGTCTCGTTGTTCCCTATTCATAACATCATCCTTTCCGAGAATAGCTATGCACAGCCATCTGCTTTTCCTTATCCATCCTTAATTCGTGGTATGCAGCATCGCAGCTTCAATCCATACCGTAACGAGAACACTCTTTCTCGTCAAACTAAAAATCTGGCAGTTAAAATTTAACAATTGTCAAATGGAAATGCCAGCAGGTGGGGATTTGGATTGCGTGGCGGGTTCTGCAAGTTATAATGGTGTCAGCACCAAGAATCCTGCAAGTGAAAATTCTTGCGCTTCGTATAACTATTTATGATAACGATAGTTACAAAATCATTTACCGCTCTTAAAATGTGGAGGTGGCGTTTATGACAAGTTCCAAAAATAATATGAACCCCGCCCCTCCGACGGGCTGGGTGAACAGGCGGGAGTTTCTGCGCGGTAGCTGTGGGACAGCGGCGGCAATGCTGTTATCTCAAGCTGCGCTTAAAGCAGAAGAAGTACCGAAGACGCAGCGGCCAAATATCCTGTGGATTCTGTCCGAGGACATCAGCCCTGAGCTAAGCTGCTACGGCACGGAGGCGGTCCAGACTCCTAATCTTGACAAGCTGGCCGGTCAGGGCATTCGCTATACCAACGCCTTTACGACCTCTCCGGTTTGTTCGGCCAGCCGGTCGGCTATGATTACGGGGATGTACCAGACCTCGATAGGTGCCCACCATCACCGCAGCCATCGCGACGATGGTTATACGCTGCCCGAACCGGTCAGGTTGATAACCGAGTACTTCCGTGAGGCGGGGTACTTCACGGCCAATGTTAAGACAGCGGCGGCAGGCGTGCGCGGTTCCGGCAAGACGGACTTTAACTTCCAGTTCAAGAATGCCTTTGACGGCAGCGACTGGAATCAACGCAGGCCCGGCCAGCCGTTTTTTGCACAGCTATCAATCAGTGTAACGCATCGAGGCGGACACTGGAAGAATTTGCGCGAAAAGCTGGAGAACCCGGTTGACCCGGCCAGGGTCAAGCTGCCGCCGTACTACCCGGACCACGCAATCGCACGGCAGGACTGGGCTACGTACCTGAACTCCATCCAGTTGATGGACCAATACGTCGGCAAGATTCTCAAACGCCTGGATGACGAGGGGCTTACGGACAACACGGTGGTCATTTTCATAGGCGACCACGGGCGGTGCCACGTCCGGGGCAAGCAGTGGCTTTACGACGGCGGTATCCATATTCCGCTGATTATTCGCTGGCCCCGCCCCTGCGGCAGGGGTCGGGGCTGGCCTGGGAAGCTCAAGGCCGGGCAGGTGTGCAACGACCTGGTCAGCGCGATTGACATCTCGGCGACGGTGCTGAAAATCGCCGGCATCGAGCCGCCGAAGCATATCGAAGGGCGGGTCTTTCTGGGACCCGATGCGAAGAAGCGGAAGTATATCATCGCGGCCCGCGACCGCTGCGATGAGACCATCGACCGCATCCGCTGCGTGCGGACGAAACGATACAAATATATTCGCAACTTTATGCCGGAGCGCCCCTACACGCAGAAGAACCGCTACAAAGAGCGGTCATATCCGATGTTGAATCTTATGAAGGAGCTTCACGCCGAGGGCAAGCTTACGCCCGCCCAGGCATTGTTTATGGCGGCGCGAAAGCCGGATGAGGAACTGTACGATATCCGGAAGGACCCGTATGAGATACATAACCTTGCGGCCTCGTCGAAACACCAGGGGACGTTGAAAAAGATGCGGGCGATATTAGATAAGTGGGTCAAGGAGACCGGTGACAAAGGGCAGTTTCCGGAAAAGGAGAGTTCCATAACCAAGCGTGACAGAGAAAGGATACGGGAGGATAAAAGCCAAATATAACGGCTCATGAGTCGAACCACAAAGCACGAAACTATGAAAAGCACGAAGCACGAAATCCGAAATACGAAACGGGGTTGCTTCGCTGCGTTCGCGATGACATTTTCGTGTTGCGTCGCCGTGCCGGCGACGGCTAAACGGAGGATGAATACTATATTTTTCTTACAGCGAGGGTGTAGATTGGTATTTGTTTTTTGAGGTATTTTCTTTCGAAGTTTGTGCCGGTCCATTCGCCGGTGTCGGCGCCGGCGGCGGGGAGAAATCCAGTCTCTTCAAGTGAAGGGCAGGCACATCGGCCTGCCCCTACTGCCAGGACTTTCCTTATTTGTTGAAAATAATCGGCGTGGTCGGTAGCGATTTTTAATTGTCCGCCGGTCTTTAAGGTGCGGAGGAGCTGCTGGAGATTGTCGGGGCAGAAGAAGCGCCTTTTGTGATGGCGTCTTTTAGGCCAGGGGTCGGGGAAATAGATGTGGAAACAGTCTATTGAGCCGGCCGGTACAAAATCGGCTAAAAAGGTGGCGGCATCGGTGCGGATTATCCGCACGTTTTTCAGGTCCCATCGGCCGATGCGGTCAACGGCGCAGCGATAGTATTTGCGGGCGCGTTCGATGCCGAGGAAATTGACGTGCGGATGCGCCTTGGCCTCGTTTAGCAGGAAGGTGACTTTGCCGGTGCCGATTTCGATGTGGACGGGGCCGGAACGTCCGAAAATCCGGACAAAATCTATTTTGCCGTCCAAATCTTCGGGGCTTAGTGCAACCGCAGGATAGTCCTTTAAGATTCGAGCCATCAGTTAAACCAGTTTAAAATACACAAGACAGAGAAGATAGCAAAGGTTCGGCGATGTATTATACCAAAAAACAGTCGTTGAGGTGAAGATTACACTTGCTTTTCGGCTTTATTGTGATTAAAGTAAATATAGAGAGTATTCGATAAGAGACTGTGAAGCGGCTTTTTGGCCGGTACTATTTATTATCGGAACCTTGTTCCGGGAGCGTTGGTATCAGGTATTTTTCTCCCTTAAATCAGGGATATCCCGATAACAAATACGATTCGGCGAACATATAATGGAATTGCTGGAATCGCAGGATTAGAGCCGAAGCTTGGAGGCATAAGAAGGGCTTCATTTTCCGATTTTTGGAAAATGAGCACCGAAAGGAATCTGAAAAATGATTCTGCAATTGTTTAGAGCACGGCGCAGGCAGATACTGATAGATATCAATACGCAAAGAGACTTTCTGCTGGCCGGGGGTAAGGCGTGTATAAGGAACCACAGGAGGGTCCTGGCACATATTCGCAGGATGATTGCGTGGGCAAGATATAGAAATATCCCGATAATCTCAACTTGCGAGGTCTACCCCGAGAATAACGGCGGCGCAGTCGGGTACTGCATTGACGGAACGGTCGGGCAAAAAAAGATACGGTACACGCTGCTCAGTAATCGGACGAGTTTTGCGGCAGACGGCAGCACTGATTTGCCGCGAGATATAGTTCGGCGGTACAGGCAGATTATCTTTCACAAGCGCTGCGTTGACCCGTTTGATGAGCCCCGGATTGACAGACTGCTGACCGAGGTGCGGGCCAAGGAGTTTATTCTGGTCGGTGCCAGTTGCGAAGGCGCTGTTCAGGCGACGGCATTGGGACTGCTGCAGCGAGGCAAGAAGGTGAGCGTTGTAGTTGATGCGGTGGGTTCGCATAATAAGAGAGAGGCGAAGCTGGCGCTTCGTAAGATGGAGGCCAAAGGGGCGAAGTTGATTGAGACCAGGAGGATTGCCGGGACGTCACATCTAAGGCACGTTGGGATATGCGATTGCGAGAGGTGTCAGGGACGAGCGAAAAAAACGCCGGTTAAAACCGCAGCCGAGTACTAAAATTCGTATCTCGTGTCTCGTTGTTCATATCCCGCTGTTGGTATAATCCTGCTATTATCCCGCCAAAAGCTTTTAATCGTTGACCCCGTTAGAAGTTTGTAAATGGCGAAAATTTCTAACGGGGCGGGGTTGACATAGTCGGCTTGACGTAATATAGTGCCTGGACTGGTAACTGGTAAATTCGGCAGGACTGCCGGAGCAATCACCAATAACTAATCACCGATTAAAAGGAGATTTTTAGAATGGCAGAACCGAACTTTCGGCCCCGAGAAAAAATGGTGTATTTCTTCGGCAGCGGCAAAGCGGAAGGCAGCGCAAAGATGAAGGAGCTTTTGGGCGGCAAGGGAGCAAACCTTGCGGAGATGACAAATCTCGGCGTGCCGGTTCCGCCGGGCTTTACTATCGCCACAAAGGTATGCAGCGAATATCACAAAAGATTAACCGCCGAGCACGCAAAGAACGCAGAGAAAAAAACCAAAATTAAAGACTCTGCGGACTCGGCGGTCTCCGCGCTAAAATATTGGCCAAGAGGACTGGCAGAGGAAGTCGATAAGAACCTGGCCAAATTAGAGAAGGCAATGGGCGCCAGGCTGGGTGATGCCGACAGGCCATTGCTGGTCAGCGTCAGGAGCGGAGCAGCCGTATCGATGCCGGGTATGATGGACACCATTTTAAATTTGGGGCTGAACGACGATGTTCTCCGCGGCATTATTAAAAGAACAGGTAATGCGCGGTTTGCATACGATATATATCGCCGGTTTATCGATATGTTCGGCGGTGTGGTGATGGGCTGCGACCATGATTATTTCGAGGAGGTACTTGCTGCGGCGAAGAAAAAGGCCAAAGTCAAACTCGATAATGAGCTGAGCGCCGAGCAGTTAAAAGAGGTTGTCGAGAAATACAAGAGCGTTTACAAGAAACATATCGGTGAATTGTTTCCGCAGGACGGGCGAGCTCAGTTAAGACACGCCATCAATGCGGTGCTCGGTTCGTGGAATACACCCAGGGCGGTTACGTATCGGAGGTTGAATAATATTACCGGCTTGTTAGGGACGGCGGTGAACGTTCAGGCGATGGTTTTCGGCAATATGGGTGAGGACTGCGGTACGGGCGTTTGCTTCACGCGCAATCCGAGCACCGGTGAAAAGGAATTCTACGGTGAGTTTTTGATGAACGCACAAGGCGAGGATGTCGTGGCCGGCATCAGGACGCCTCTGCCGTTGAAGAAATTGGGCAGGCGTTCGCCCGAGGCATACAGGAAGCTTACCGGATTTATGACCAAGCTGGAGAAGCACTACAAAGATATACAGGATATGGAATTCACCATCCAGAACAAGGTGCTTTATATTCTCCAGACGCGAACGGGCAAGCGGACGGCTGAAGCTGCGGTCAAGAATGCAGTGGATATGGTTCAGGAAAGACTTATTCCGAAGAAAGAGGCGGTCAATCGGGTGACGCCGGAGCAGTTGGACCGTTTGCTGCATCCGCACTTTGACCCGAAAGCCGAGCGCAACGTAATAGCCAAGGGTCTTCCTGCCTCGCCTGGGGCGGCGGTTGGGCAGGTTGTGTTCAACGCTGATACCGCCGAGGTGGCCAAGAGCAAAGGTAAAAAGGTCATCCTTGTTCGGATTGAGACCAGTCCTGAAGATATTGGCGGTATGGACGCTGCGGTGGGCATTTTGACGGCCCGGGGCGGTATGACAAGCCATGCGGCGGTTGTTGCCCGCGGTATGGGTAAACCCTGCGTGGCAGGCGTGGGCGCATTACATATCAATTACAAAGCCAAGAAGCTCAGCGTTGGCAAATTAACCATCAAGGAAGCGGACTGGCTTAGTATGGACGGCTCTACCGGTGAGGTTATGACGGGGCGGTTGGCTACGGTAGAGCCGACGATGAGCGGTGACTTCGGCTCCTTTATGAAGATTTGTGACCAGGTTCGCAGACTGGGAGTTCGGACGAATGCCGATATGCCGGAAGATGCAAGGCGGGCAAGGGAATTCGGCGCTGAAGGTATCGGTCTTTGCAGGACCGAGCACATGTTCTTCGAAGGTGAGCGGATATGGCCTGTGCGGCAGATGATTCTGGCGGCCGATGATTATGCCGTGATGCTAAATGAACTCGATGCCGCTGAGAGCAAGAAAGACAAAAAGGCGATTGAAAAGAAATACGCTGTAGCTAAGAAGCAGTTTGAAGGTGCGTTGAAGAAGCTGCTGCCACTGCAGCGAGGTGACTTTGAGGGAATATTTAAGGCGATGGCCGGCTTGCCTGTAACGATTCGTTTGCTTGACCCGCCTCTGCACGAGTTTCTGCCGCAGGACAAGGCGAGCCAGGCGGAGATGGCGAGGCGGCTTGGGGTGAAATCTGCTGTTGTCAAGGCAAAGGTTGAGCAGCTGCACGAGTTTAATCCGATGTTAGGACATCGTGGGTGCCGTCTGGCGGTAACGTATCCTGCGATTGGCCGAATGCAGGCGAGAGCGATTATCGAGGCGGCATTGAATGTCAAGAAGGCCGGTAAGATTGTTCTGCCTGAAATTATGATTCCATTAGCCGGGGCGGTTTCAGAATTGAAGCTGGTCAAGGATGATATTGTCGATGAGATAAAGAAAGTCTTCAAGGAAAGAAAGGCCAAAATTAAATATATGATTGGGACGATGATTGAGGTTCCGAGGGCGGCCTTGACGGCTGATGAAATAGCGACTGAGGCGGAGTTCTTCAGCTTCGGGACGAATGACCTGACGCAGATGACGATGGGTTTTTCGCGGGATGATGCGGGTAAGTTCTTAGGCGAATACGTCAACAAGGGTATTTACGCCGCCGACCCGTTCCAGATACTCGAGGAGGGCGGCGTCGGGAAATTGGTTGAAATGGGGACAAAGCTCGGCAGAAAGACCAGAAAGAAATTAAAGGTCGGCATCTGCGGAGAGCACGGCGGTGAGCCGAACAGTATCGACTTCTGCCATCGGGTGGGGATGGATTATGTGTCGTGTTCGCCGTTCAGGGTGCCGATTGCGCGACTCGCAGCAGCTCAAGCCGCAGTAAGAGATTAGCCACGAAGCCACGAAGGCACAAAGACACAAAAGAATATAGCCACAGATTTCGCAGATTTCACGGAGAAAAATTAGCCACGAATTGCCACGAATTAACACGAATTTATTAGACGCAGATTAATGCGGATTGACGCTGATTTGTTTGGCCACGAAAAGGCATAAAAAGATATTAACCACGGATTAACACGGATTCACATAGTTTATTTTTTTTAGCCACGAATTAACACGAATCGAGACAGAATTATTTTGACGGGAATTGTGGTTTTTGTTTCGTATCGAGTATATCGTATTGCGTATTGCGTAACGCAGAATTTGCGGGTACAATGGCTTTGAGGCGGTTTATGCAGTAAAGTATAAGCCGGAAGGGACGAAAGGACGTCCCCGTGGGATCTCCGCTACGCTTCGATAATTCGTTGTCCTAAGGACTCCATAGGAGAAACGCAAGAGACAGTGGTATTAATTCTTAATTCTTAGTTTTTAGTTGTGGAATCACCGTTGGCGATGGTGTTTTAGAAATTGAAGAAGCAACGGGAACTTCTTATACTGGCGGAAACAGTCTGTGTTTGGCGTTTTATACAGTACGCCAGAGGCGTATAAAACTGTATAATCATTGTTATATTCCAAAAGATTTGAACAGGATTGAAGTTCAATGAGTGAAAATCAAGAACAACAAAAAACTCAAAAGCCATCCAGTGCCTTGTGGAAACATGGCTTCCTCATAGTGATTCTGTGTCTGCTCGCCTGGAGTACCGCCACATTGGTCGACAACCTAAGATCAGGTTACACCGGTGAGAAATACACCCATATGGTCGTAGTGCTTATGTTGCTCCTTAATCATGTTGCGTTCTATTACGCCACTTCTGGCCTGTGGAGCAAGATAATGAAGACAATTGCTTGGGCTTGGCTGATGATTGGGTGTATTTACGTCTTCACCAGATGAAGCAGAAAACTAGTAACAGTGGGGTTGTTGAAAAAGTTGCCCATTAAGCGAAAGGATGTGATTCGTTGTCCTAAGGACTCCATAGGAGAAACGCAAGAGACAGTGGTATTAATTCTTAGTTTTTAGTTGTGGAATCACCGTTGGCGATAGTGTTTTAGAAATTGAAGAAGCAACGGGAACTTGTTATACAGAAATAAACAGTCTGTCTTTCCCGTTTTATACAGACTGTATAATTATTGTTAGGTGTTTGAGGAAACAAAATGAAAAATATCCCAGTTCGTCTTGCAGTCTTTTGTGGCTTAGTAGCGCTCGGAGCATGTCAGGCCACAGATTCTCAGACGGAGATTGGTCATGAAAGCAAGTCTTCCCTGAGATATATTCCAGTGAAACACAAATCCTTGACCACAATTAAGCGTGGGGAAGATCTAACCGTTTCAGAAGACGGCAAGTGGGCGTGGACATGCACTGGACAAGGTGAAACTGCCATATGCACATTCAACGCCTTGACGGGTCAGATTGTTGAACGCTTCGGCAAGCGAGATGCACAACCACAGAACATCCTCTGCCATAGAGATGCATTGTTCGTAATCACAGACTCGGGCAGGCGCCCTCGTCCACGATTGATGATTTACGGAATGCAGCCGAAGATGGAATTGCGACGCGATATCCCACTTGACGACTGGCGACTATATCGAACGCTCTCTGCCTGTCTAAGCAGCGACGGCGACTCGCTCTGGCTAACATCATCTCCGAACATGTCGTCATTATATGGCCGCGTTGATCCAGCACTGTTCAGACTGGACGTTGAAAAGGGTTCTCTCCTGCGTATTCTTGGGCCTCCCCCGGACAAGATGAACAGTGAACTATCGCTTAAGTTGCGACCTCCTCTATTTGTTACTGTGGACGAAGAAACAGGTGTTGTTGTTTCGGATCCATCGCTTCCGGCTCTCAGGGTTTTCCCTAATGCGAAAGAAAAGGAGTCGAAGCAAGTCGAACTTGAGTTTGCGCCCAAGGTGCTTCCCCGTCGTATCAAGCGATACCTCCCATTGGTTGCGGACAAGACAGGTGTCGTTATTGATACGACATCTTGGTCCATTGTCAGCCGATTTGAGCTTCCAGGGAATCCCTCAGCCGTCTGCGTGGATTCAGGAGGCACTACGACATTTGTAGCCACTGCACGATCCAATAATGTACTGAAGATCAACATGACGACTGGCGACATACTGGGACAGATTGACCTTTCTCGTCCCGGCGGCAAGCCAGGAATCGCTGATGCTAGCCGGGGTAGGAATGTCCACGATATCGTCGCGTTACGGTGGGCGGACCACCCCGAGCGCTTGTTGGCGTTGGGTTATGATGGGTATATCTTCATTGTTGTGATACTCGAATCAAAAGACGAAAAGAGCACCGAACCAGACGCTCCGGCGGACGCGGACAAGCCGCGCCGCTGAGCTAAGCGTTATGCCTCAATCCGTTTGGCAACTTGGAGCGGGCGATGTTGTGCGAGGGCAATTAAAGGTGTCCGGCTATATTTCGTTTTTCGTGGACAGGTTAAGAAATACAAGTTATTTTCAAGCAAGGAGAAACAGATATGGGCGATAAGGGGAAAAAAGATAAAGGCAAAAGAGAACATCAGAAAAAGGCCCTGCTTAATCCAAAGGAAAAACGGAAATTGAAAAAAGAAAAGAAGAACAAATAATTGCCCAGATATGATTGGTGGGCGGTGGGCACCCTACGATTCTTAGGTTATCAGGTGAACAGGAAATCAGGTTGTAGCACCGTAAGGTGTCCTGTGGAGATACCAGGAATCAGTACATCAGGATTATAGCGATTCTCGATGTTGGATACTGGATACTTGATGTACGATGGAGGTGAATATCGAATATCGAACAAGGAATTTTGAATGACGAAGTGAGACATAATTGGTGAGGCCGGCTCCGACGAAGCTCCGCCGAGCCAAGCAAGCTGCCACCCTACGCGTTCTCTGACTACTCTCTGGCTAATTTTTTTGCCTTTTTTTCTTGACTTTTGTTTGAATTTGTGTTAGAATACCTGCATGTTTGTCAGCAGGCAAACGATAAACCGCCCGGAGGCGCCAGATATAGCGGAGAACCGCACGAATCGTCCCGCACCAAATAGGTTGCTGCCGCCGTGTCCCGCACGAATTGAGTGCGAACTCATGTCTAATTAGTGCGGGGTAATTTGGTGCTGGACACGCCAAAAATCATTGTTCGTAAATAGTCTTGGAGCGAAACGGAAAACCCTTAGGGAAATTACCAATCATGAGCATCGAGAATCCAACTTTAGTTCACTTTAGGCACTTTAGCTCACTCCTCACTATCGAAGATCCGGCCTTCCTTGGACGGAACGAGTATCAAGAATCCAGTTATTTACGTGCCTATAAGGCACTACATCTGTCGAGAACGCTCTACAAATCAGCTCTTTTTATGCAAAACAAACCCAATTTGCCGGATGTCCTAATGAACGTAAAGTCTATTCATACAGTGGTTTATGAAAATAAATCCAATTGGACACTTGGTGAAAACAAACCCAATCAAACCCAATTTCAAAGGCAAAAAAATGCTGCGGAGTTTGTCCAGAGGATTTTTGCGAGAGAAAACAGGCAAAGAGGGGCATTGACGTAAATGAGCAGGCCTGATATAATCCACTTTTTGCCGGGGGGGAGTAATTTACAATTGACAATTTGCGATAGTCAATGTATTATGGTGAAAGTAGCTCAGCTGGTTAGAGCACTGGATTGTGGATCCAGGGGTCGCGGGTTCGAATCCCGTCTTTCACCCTTTGCAGGGGGGCCAAACGCCCTTTTTGCGTTTGGGAAGCCTGGAATGTGGCTGGGCGTGGCCAGGCGTGATTGGCGTAAATTACGCTAAATCAATGCTCTGGTGTTAGTAAATCCACAAAAAGAATTGTTATTCAGAGAGGAATTGTTATGGGAACGAGAAATTTATTTGTGGTTGTTGTGCTTTTGGTTGTTGGTTTGTGTGGTTCGGCTGCTCTGGCGTTGGACCCGATGGGGCCTCCGACGGCCGGCCTGAAGACAGGGCAATTTAGCGCCGGGGCTGAGTACTCCGATAGTCGAATGGATATCGAATTGGAGAATGGTAAGATTATTGATGAGATTTACCAACATGGTGTACTTGCCAACACCACTTCCAGTAAAATCGGTTCTTTCAAAATCAGAAATTTGAAAATGCACAAAGTTTATGCAAATCTTGGCTATGGAGTCACGGATAACTGGGAGACATTTTTGCGTTTGGGTGGAATGAATACTGAATTCAAGGGCGACTTTTTTAGTGATGAAAGCAAAACGTACAACGGTGATACCGGCTTTGCCATCGGTTTTGGTACAAAAGCAACCTTTTACGAAGAGGATAAGCTGAAATTGGGCGGACTGTTTCAAATGAGCTGGGGTTCATCTGAAGCAAAGCTGAGCGGAACAAACGGAACAGACTGGTCCGAGTCCGTGGAGTTGAACATTGTAGAGATGCAAATTGCGGTGGGGCCGACTTACCAGCTTATGAAGAATGTTTCAATTTATGGCGGGCCGTTCTGGCACTTTGTTAACTTTTCTGACAGCGATCTGAATGGCAACAGGAGTGTTGATACAGACCCAGCCCAGGACGAGCAGAAGATTAGTAGCGCCTCTTATGATATTGATGATGTCAGCTATTTTGGCGGCTACATCGGCGCACAAATTGAGATTGCAAAGAATACTTTCTACAGCATTGAATATCAACATACTGCTACTGCAGATGCGATTGGTATGAGCCTTAGCTGGAGATTTTAGTCGAATCAGTCCTGTGGAAATCGGTGGGGCGGAAAGACGACGACAATAATGAATTCCCGCTGCGCGGGAATGAGATAGTGCGCAGAAGGGGCTGTGAGCTGGAAGCTCACAGCCCTTTGAATCTCGATGTAAATTGCGTCTTATACCCTGGGTTTTCTCAGTAAAGCCAGGCCGCCGAGACCAAGTAAGGCAATTGTTATCGGCTCAGGGATGGTGGTAGTTAGGTCCCCAATGGTTACCCCATCTGGCATCATCGCAACCTGCAGAATGTCTGAAAAATCGGTTGGGTCGAGTTCGAAAACCGCACCTGTATTTCCAGACAAGGTCTTACTTCCGTAGAGCTTGTCCCCAAGCCATACGAGCCCAGCATGGTAGTCACCACCCATTTTGCTCAGACTGCTCGTACTTGGGTCCCAGATGTAATTATCAACAGTATCATAACCCCAGAATGTGTTATTCGTGCTTATATAAAGCTTGTCGTCGGGTCCCCATGCGATGTCCCCAACAGCAGACCCCCCAACATCTGGAAGGGTACTGTCGAAAATGCGGTTCCCGGTGTTCTTGTCAATCCGATAGAGATTACCTGTATTATCACCGAGAAATCCGGGGATGGTTGGGTCATAACTGTTTGTCCTGTCGAGGATCCAAAGCGCGCCGTCGTTACTTGTAGCCGCATTTTCCTCTGAGACGTCAGGATTACTGACAGCAGTAGTCTTTATAAAGGTATGCGTACCGGTCAGCGGGTCCCATCTTCCAATGCCTCGTTGTGTTACATTATCTGCATTCCAGTAGTAGAGAAAGGTGCCATCGAATGCGGCACCGATTGAAGGAAACATCGTTGTGGTGCTGACCGTCGTCACGCTGCCGGTGAGGGGGTTGATTTGGTAAATGTTGTGATTATCTATGCTCACGGCATACAAATCAGTGGGGAGACCGTCTTCCAGCAAGACAGCGTGGGCGGGTTCGCACAACACGCTGCTGAGAAGTGTGATTACCAACACTAATGTAAGAATAACCGCTAATTTTTTCATTATTATTTTCTCCTTTCGTTTGTGCGTTTGCGAATCAATACGAGGCTGCCGAGACCAAGCAGAGTAACTGTGGCCGGCTCGGGGACGGCCGATTCACTTGAGCCGTCAGGCAGTGCAATGATATGAATACCGATGCGCAAGACGCCGGTATTCAATTCATCAATCACATCATTAAATGAGCCGCCGGTGAGGTCAAAGGTAACCCGGACCCACTCGCCGTCTGCTGGTGGTGGGTTGATGCCCTTTTGTGGAGGTGGGTTATCAGCTCCGATGCTGAACTCTTTATCTGCATAAAAACCTATATTTTCGCCGCCCGGCAGGTTGCCTGGACCCGGGAATACCTTGCCAAAGTCAGTACCGGGTCCATTTTCTATTTCATCGATGCCCAAAAGTGAGCCATCATCGAAATAAATTCTTGCGATAGAAGAGTCGATAGAGCTTTCGTTGTGAAATGTAAAGCCAACCCGGTTCGCGGAGACCTCTACAACCTCTACATACAGATTCCACCCGGGGTCGTCATAGTAGTCTCCATTAGTGGTAAAAATCTGGAAGTCGTAAATAACAGCCTGTAAAGCCACCGTGTGATAAAAGCAGAAGACAAAACTGCAAATGCAAATTATTGAAAATTTTCTCATTGGAAAATCCTTTGGTTTTTTACAGGGTCTGAGGTGCGGGGCTTGGCGCCCCGTACCTCAAATCCTTTGATTACGTTACGCTCTGCGCTTTCTGCGGCGGCGAATCAGACTTAAAGAACCGAGGCCAAGCAGGGCAATCGTCGCCGGCTCAGGAACCACGTTGACGTTGAATGCGGTACCCGAGCTAACTTGTCCTGGGGTGTTGAGTTGAGCACCGATTTTGAAGCCGATGTCGGTGACGTGTTCGAGATGCTGAACGGTTTGGCTGGTAGTAAATCCAGTACCATTCCACCAAGCAGCGTTACTGAAATCAAGGGTCAGGGCAACGGTAGAGCCGGCGCCAACCCAGACACCAGTGCCGTCACCGCTTTGGTAGTAGTGGTCTCCCTCTGTCAGATTCCAGGGAGGATCGGTCCAGCCGGTATTCATGTAGAGCGAAGCCCAGAATGAATCGGTACCAGGGTTTTCAATATACATCCTATAACCAGTGTAGCTGCTAAGGTTGCCACCATTGCCTGTCGCGGAGACGAGGCCGGCAAGGGGGGTTGGCAGGTCGAAATTATCGCCGATGGTAATGTCAGTCCAACCACTACTGGTCAGGGTGATGTTAAACTGGTATCCAGGATCACCCGGAATTAAGTCGATTCGGTTGTTTAAATTACCGTTGGTGCCGGCCAAGGTATTTACAAAATTAGTCATATCACTTAACCCAGCATCCTGAATTTTCCACAATGTAGCTTGTGCCACGTTAGGTAATGCACACATAATTACTACTACTGCACAAATTGTAATTAACCGTTTCATTTTCATTTTCCTTATCTTATTGTGTTAATGTTTCTGTTTTTGCTGCGGACCATCCGCAGCAACTTTAATTGTTTTCTCAATCCGTTGGTTTTGAGTCACTCCCCCAGTCCGTTGGTTTTAAGTCGCTCCCCAGTCCGTTGGTTTTGAGTCACTCCCCGTTTGATCACCAGGCGGTTTCTTGCATAAGCACCCTCCTTTCCGCCGATCACTGGCTGGTCGGCTATTTTTGTCTGGCCGGTCTTGTTAATGAGTTAATCAAAAGTTTTTTCCCCTTCCGGAAGTCTGACACTGGCCACAAGAGTAATAAACGGGGCCGACCCAAGACCGGCCAGTGATCTTCGGCCGACCCCTTCATCGCACGGAATCTGTTACTGCTTATTGCTTATCTTAATCACGGTGATTTTATGCCGTGTTCGTTCTCCGCCGGGCCTGGCAATCGTTCCCCGCTTCCGCGGGGACAAGCTTTCTTCACTGGCCGATCGTCAAACCCAGCTTGAAGGAGATGAAAGATGAAGAAGTCTGTTAGCTTCTTTTGGTTTTTCATTATTTATTTACTTGTCAAAAAGACCGTTATCTATCATAATCACACCCATTCTTGCTTTCGCAAGAAAGCATGGGCGTGCTTGCTTTCGCGCTGGGTTTGCTGTTAGTTTGGGTCAACCACTTCAAACCCAGCGAAGAGGAGGAGAGAGAACGTGTAGTCCTTAGCCTTAATACCATTTATCGTAATCACCCCGCTGCTTCGTTTTTGCGAAGCCCCTCGGTTTGCTTCGTAATCCACAGGATGCCTCTCGACAGAAGCAGAGGGGCAAGCAAAACGGCGGGGTGCCGGCTTTCTGCCGGGCCTGGAAACCTCGCTTTATGTTAGCTTTCTTCATATCGTTTTTGGTTATCAAGCCCAGCTTGGGGGGAGAAAACTCCTCGTGAGCATTTATTTTTATCACGGCTTAACATCGGCCGTGACTGCTCTCAACTACATCCAGCAATGCATCAGTGTGTCGTCATTGAGCCGGCTACTTTGGGATTTTCTCTTTCTCGACCCGCCTTTCCGAAGGGCTGGTCTCGTAGCGTCTATCCTCAGCGGGAGCTATTGCCTTTATGGAGAGGATGCCTTTGAGTCCCAGGACATTTGCGACGGTTTGGCGGAAGAGCTCATCGCTGGCGTCATCGTTCAAGACCGCAGAGACGCCAAGACTTCGAGCAGCGATTTCCTGCGCTCGGTCGCCTGCCCTTACGAAGGCTATGGTTGGAATCTCGGGCTTTACGGCTCTAAGCCGCTTTAGAAACCGGCCGTCCTCCATATCATCGAGGTCCCACTTGCTGATAACGCTGTCAACCTTTTCATTTTTCAAAGAGCGAGCAGCCTCGGTTCCGGACTGCATTGTTATCAATCGAATCGGCAATTCCCTCAAAATTTCGTTTTTGCCATTGCCGTTAAGGCCAACCGTTAACACCGTTGCTTGCACAAGAACAATCATCTCATTTCCGAAACTTATCTATTTCTTATCCGTTGCACCTGCAACTCCAGTTGTTTTGCTCTATTGCACTGAATAAGCGAAGCGTGTGCCAAAGTTTTGTTTGACGACAGAAAATTTTTAAGTGCTTGTTTTAAGGGCAGTTACGTATTATGAATTTTTTGCCGGTTTTTGGAGCGGCCGGGAAGAAAAAGACCATTATGGTCGCTAATGAACGGCAATTATCGCGGCAAGTTTTTATGCGCGGGCAAGTTATGAAACAATCGACCGGTTTGGTCGGGGGTGACCAAACCGGTCGGTAGTAATACTATATCGCTACTTAGATTCTGTAAATAGACAGAAGATCTTATTCTATAGGTACTTATGCTAATTGAGTTAAATTCGAAATCCGACCCAGCAACGCTGGGTTCCTATCGATACCCGCCGGTAGCGGGTCGAAATTCGAAACAAATATGTTATTATTGAAATTTGAAAAACAAATGAAACAAACAATTACTCCAAACACTCGAATAAGACATTTTTTAACACCCCAAAACAAGTTTGTACTACTCTGCGAAGCAGCGCTTCGCTGCGAAGCACGAGAGGGTGCCACCCAACCGAACACAGAAGACAGATGACAGACGACGGATGACAGACGACGGATGACAGAGTGCGCTGACCCTGGGGGGCGGTGGAAGAAGTCCCTAACGGGGCTAACTGTCGGCGTTTTTCTTTATCTGTGAGAGAGGGATGTTTAACTTATCGATGAGGCGGTTTAGCCGGCGACGTTCGAGGCCGAGAATTCTTGCGGCAGCGAGCTTGCGGCCTTTGGTGAATTCAAGGGTCCGGGTAATAATCCTGCGTTTTACTTCATCAAGCGTGGGCAATTCGTGTTCTGGATAAGAGGGAGAATCAACTATTATAATTTCGAAAGGCAGTGCAGCAGGCTGAATCTGGCGGCCTGGGGTCAAGATGTAGGCCCGTTCGATAGCATTTGCAAGCTCGCGGACATTGCCTGGCCAGGCGTAATTGAAAAGAAGCTTTTTGGCAGTGGGGCTGAGAACTTTGGGTGGTTCGCCGTAAAAGGCGGCCTGGTTTGTCAGGAAGTATTCAGCCAGAGGCAGGATATCTGCTTTGCGCCGGCGAAGCGGTGGAATTTCGAGATTAACCACGTTGAGCCGGTAGTACAGGTCGGCGCGGAAGGTTCCCTCTTTGACCATTTCGTGGAGGTTACGGCTGGTGGCAGAGACGACACGGACATCAATGGGATAAGATTTTGTTGAGCCGAGAGGCGTTACGGAGCTTTCCTGGAGGATGCGGAGCAATTTGGCCTGCAATTCAACGGGTATTTCGCTTATTTCATCGAGAAAGATTGTGCCGCCATCTGCGGCCCTGAAGAAGCCGAGGGTGTTGTCAATAGCACCGGTGAATGCGCCCCTGACGTGGCCGAACAGTTGACTTTCAAACAACTGGCCTGTTAAGGTGGCGCAATCAACAGGGACAAAAACCCTGTCGGCCCGGTCTCCGGCATAATGGATTTGGCGGGCGACCATTTCTTTTCCCACGCCGGTTTCGCCGGTTATTATTACGGGGGACTTTCGTGCGGCAATGGCTTCAACCGTCTCAAGGATTGAGGTAAGCGCGGGAGATTGGACAACAAACTCACAATGAAGCCTTCGACTCTTGTTGAACGCAGAAGACCATAAGCGCTTGTTTTTCAAGGCCTTACTTAAATCACCCACAATCCTTTGCGTTGAATCGCTGTTGTTGTTTTGTGCCATAAGGCTGACAAAACTTTTTCCTGCCGGGGGAAAAATCACCCTTACCGTTTCGTTAGTGGGATAGCCCGCGGTATAACAACCGGAGCGTTTTCACCCACTCCTCTTAAAGTATAGATTAACGTATTAAAATAGAAAGTCAATAGAAATTATAGGACGTTGGCGAATTTTTCCTAATTTACCGCGGAGAACGGAAATAGATTGTTTCTTGAATTGTAACCGTTCACGGTGGCAAAACGGCGTTTTTGTGTCATTGCGAGGCCTTTAGGCCGAAACAATCTCAAATTTTCGCAGACTACGAACTGGATTCCTGCTTTCGCAGGAATGACTGGCTCAGACTAATGGTGTGCAGTGCACACCCTACGGACTTTTCTACAGAGCAAAAATCGACAATTATTTTTGTCCCCTACTGTGTTGACAAATCAAACGGCGAAATGTAATCGCCGTATTTAGCCTGAGCATTTTTCAGGCGTTTGCGAACCTCGGCGAAGGTGTCAAAGAGAATCTGAGGCGTGTCTGAGACCTTTTCTTTGTAAATTTTCTCAACACGGTCGAGCTTGGCGAAGTTTTCCGGTATGCGAATTGTGAACTGCCGGACATAATCGGCCTGTGCGTATTGTGCATCGAGATGGTCTTTGAACAGTTTTGCCAAATCTTCATATTCTGGTATCAAGCCGGTCGGCGTTTCGAGAGCATCGACGTCGCCGTTTACGCGAAGCTCTGCCCATAACATCCAGACTTTTTTGTCGGCCATACCGTTTAAGTATTTGCCGTTTTTGCCCCTGAGGACATAATTGACCGAGAAAATCAATGGCGGCTTGTCAATATCATTTGCAAAATCCAGATTGTTCCGGATGTACCGGCCGAGGGAAATTGAGAGGAAATCGAGATTCGCCATTAAATTGAAAGTCCTGACGCCCTCTTTGCCGAGCGTGGCGGCGGTGGTTTCCGATTCGAGGGCGGCACCTTTTAGTATGATGCCCTCAGTCCAGCTAAAGGCCTGCTCGACGGGGACCCAGGTGTCACTATCTCGTCCGCCGTAAATGATGCCGCCGATGGGCACACCTTCGGGGTCATCGAGCGACGGGTCGCGATTGCTAAGGTCGGGGATGCTGAGGCAGTAACGAGCGTTCCTATGCGAAGCGGTAATTTCGTTACCTTTTGGGTCGGTTTTGCCTTTGTGCCATTTGCCGGAGTGGTTGATTCCCTCGGTTGGCAATTCGCAGCCCATACCGAGCCAGTGAGGCTTGCGGTTTTTATCAATCAAGACGTTGGAAAAAATGACCTCAAGCGGACTTGTAAGCGCCTCGTAAATAATGGGGTCGTCTTTTGTGTTGACGTCGCGAACGATACCGAATATGCCTTTTTCGACATTTGCGCAGCGGATTTGGCCGTTCTTTTTGCGCAGGTAAGCGATGTCATCACCGATGATGGTTTGTCCGGGCAGCATTGAGGTTGAGGTTTTTCCGCAGGCCGACGGGAATGCGCCGGCAAAGTAAGTTACGCGGCCCCCGCCCCTCCGAGGGGCGGGGTGAGCACCCATAACAAACATATGCTCTGCGAGCCAGCCTTCGCTTGAGGCCTTGTTGATGGCCAATCGCAAGGCCAATTTTTTCAGGCCTATGGTGTTGCCGCCGTATTGGGTGTTGACGCTGTAGACCAGGTCTTCTTCGAGGTCGATGTAAATTCGGCGTTTGTCAATGTTTTTGCTTACGGCGTTTTGGAGTTTGCCTTCGGAATGGATGAATCTAAAGAAATCAGGTGAGGAGCCGATTTTTTTGAATTGCTCGTACCCTGGCCGGTATAGAATACTTTCGCTGTGGGCGACGTAAGGCGAATCCGTTATCTGAATGCAGGGGATAGAGAAATCTGAATCGGTTGGGCCCAGGCACCAGAAGCAAATCAGCATTTCCCGGTCAGCCATTGAGTCTGCAAGATATGAGCGAACCTCTTCGATGCCGGCGGATTTATCAATGGAATTTAGACTCTCGCCCAACCCCGAGGCGGGGGGCAGCAGATATTTTGTTTGGGCTTTATCACGGGCCTGGTCGTTGTATCCGTCGAAATGACAGGTATGGCCGGGGATGTTGAGGGGAATTTCTTCGCCGTTTTTTATCGCGAGGTCGCGAACATAAGCTCTGTCTGCAGGTGAATCGGCGCAGACAAAGACCGAGGCCGGGCTGCAAAGCTCAATCGCATCGGCGATAAAATCGTGCATCTTCGGGTTGTCCAGAGCGATGAGCTTGTTGTAATTTTCCGTTGTCAGTTTTTCCTTCAATAATTTCTTTACATTATTCATCTGCGGCCATTATCTCCTTAGCGTTTAATTAAGCCCGTCGATGCGGTGCCGGATGACGCATTCCGAATGAAAACCTCCCTGTTTTCACAGACGTCGGGAATCTTCGCATCCTACTTCGATTTCAAAAAAGCCAGGGGATTGTAACTGTGGAGCCGGCCAGCGTCAAGCCCGTTAGAAATTTTAGTAACCGTTCACGGGATAATATGTTGAATTTTGGCCGTTTTTCGTCATTGCGAGGAGCGATAAGGGGAAAGGGGATGGAATGACGGAAAGAATATCGAACAAGGAATAATGAATGATGAAGGGAGGAGACGAAGGACGGATTGCGTCGCCGTGTCGGCGACGGCTAAACAAACCCTCGGCAGATGCGAGAGATACGAAATACGAGATATGCCTTAAACAGTTTGCAACTGGCGCTGTGCCTGCAGGAGCACAGCGGCATCGCCCAGAACAAGCTGCTTTATCAAACTGGCTGGAACCAGCGTGATTCCCATGCTGAAGATTTTCTCCTCAACCATCGAAGCAATTGTCCTGGCCGTTTGCAAAGAAACGTTATGCTTGGTCACCAAATCGTTGACTATTCTGGACTTGTCCCACCGACACCTGCTGTCCAATCCCTCGGCCCTGCAGAGCAGCTCGGCATCGGCCAGCTCCTGAATATCAATCGAAGCAACCTCAACTCGGGAGCGTTTAAGCTTGCGCTCAAAATGGTGTTCACTGAGCGCAATTGCGGCTTCTTCATAGCTCGTAGCCGTCAGAACCGCCTTAATTATGGAAAATATCTCGCTGCTGGTTACGGCCCGGCGGTTTTTTTCGTGATAAAGAAAATATGTCACCACCTCCGCAAGCTGTTCTGCGACGCTTATATCCGGCTGACCAACTCCGGCAAGAGCGTTGCTGATGGTCCCTATGACTTTTGTGTGCAGGTATTCTTCGACACTGCCGTCTGCTTTTATGACTTTAAGCTGCATCTGTATCCCCTCCTTTTTGCCTCCTTGCAAGATTTAACAACTACTATGCCTCCTCAGTCACTGTGAGTCGACGAACGCTTTTTATTCCGGCCCATTGAAAAACGTCGGCTGCCCAATACGGTCGGCCTGCTGAATAACGCGACTTACTTCTTCAATCAATTCGCCCGCATCCCTGAAATCACGATAGACACTGGCAAAACGAATATACGCAACCTTATCGACCCGGCGAAGATGCTTCATTACGCTTTCGCCGATAAAGGCTGATGAAACCTCTTTGTCGAAGTTCCGGAATATACTCTCTTCGACCTTGTCAGCTATTTGCCGAATCTGCTCTGCCGAGACAGGTCTCTTGTAACAAGCCTTCTGCAAACCACCGATGATTTTGTCCTTGTCATAAGGAATGCGAGATTTGTCTTTTTTGACCACGTAAAGCTTAAAGCTTTCGCCTATTTTTTCATAGGTTGTAAACCGTCTTTTGCACGCCAGGCATTGACGGCGGCGCCTGATTACTCTGCCGGCATCGCTTGAACGCGAATCAACAACCCTATCCCGGTCCTCCTTGCAAAAGGGACATCTCACAAGCCAAGCCCACCTCAAAAAAATTCACAAAACTATTTACAGCTCATCGAGACAATACTACATCTCGTTAGTTTGTGTATTCTAAGGCCAATATATAGTATGTCAAAAGAAATTTACAGAAAGCTGTTAATTGGCCTGGTTCTCAAGCTGTTAAGTTTTATTTTGGTCGCTCCCAATTCACGGCTGGATAAGCACTAACGAAAAAAGTTAAGAAAAACTCACAGCTCTTTTTGCCGGTGATTTTTTTGTAAAAAAAAGCCCCTGCGCCCAAGACGCAGAGGCCCAACTCGGAAAGAAACTTATATGTCCCCCCTACCTCGATACATCGAGGCTATACTCAAAGCCCTCACACATAATGCGAAAGCATTGCTTTCAATCCTGCCTGGATGCTACCGCTGAATTATCCCCCCACAGCAGGATTACTAAATTGGGCCAATGATCTCACTCAATAGACGGACGCGCTTAGGACAAACAAAGCTAAGCCGGTCTCATCTGCTTTATGTTTTGCCCAACCTTAATTAAAGTCTAACACACAAATCGCAAAGAGGCAAATTAAGACGCCTACTTTTTTGCTTTTCATAACAGCCCGATAAAATTGTCTCGATACTCGATTCTGGATGCTCGATGCTCGCGAAAATGGTGAGTGGTTAAATACCCGGCGGTGAGTGGTTAATTGGTGAGTAGTCGTTAGGTGCGGGAGAGGGATAAGCGTCGCCGTTCCGGCGACGGCTAAACAAACCCCTGCGGAAGCGAAGAGAAGAAGAAAGTATTCCTCACGTAGTTTTGCGATTTTTGCTTTTCGCGGTCGGTTTATATTTCTTCGATTTTGGCTTTAGCTTTTAACCGGTCTACAAACTCGTCAATAGCTTTTCCCCGCATCTGCTCGGCAAGCTCGCTGGCTATATGGCCTCTAACTTCTTTCAGGCCGGGCACTACCCCCGGCTTCCTGTCATACAGCCTGGCTATATGAAATCCAAAGCGGGTGCGAAAAACGTCGCTTATTTCCCCCGCATTCAAATTAAAAACCACGTCCTCAAACTCTTCCACCATTTGTCCCCTTGTAATATAGCCCAGGTCACCTCCGTTTTCAGGGCAATCGGAATACTTTTCGGCCAATGTTTCAAAAACTGCGCCGTTTTTCAATTCATCCTGTGCTTTTCTTATCACATCATAGGCGGCGGCTTCATCCGTCTGCCAGCTTACGTGTTTTACTATATGGCCCACTCTGACCTGGTCGGCAGATTTCAATTGCTCTTTATTTTCCTCATAAAATTTCAGGACGGCCTCCTGCGACGGCTCAGGTACGTCTTTGCAAACATTCTGCAACATCCGCTCAACCTTCATTTGCAACTCAATATCTTCTTTTGTTTTTTCTTCATTTTCAGCGTTAAGCTCTTCAGGCAACTGCCGGCCTTCATATCGTTTTTTTAATTCCGCTAAAGCGGCATCGATTTGGGCTTGTGGTATCCAGTCGCCATTTTTTTTCGCTTCCTGATCGATTAAGACCCTTTCGATGACATTCTCCTTAGACCAATCAAGCAACTGTTCCTCTCGCTCTTTGGGGTCCATATCCTTAAACGTTTGTTCGTAATTTGGCCTTAAGCGCTCAGCTTCCTGTTGGATTAGCGAATCTTCAATTTTTTCGCCATTAACGATTAAAGTCATCTTTCGTACCTCGTGGCTTGTGGTTTACTTCACAGCTCACGCTCGCCGGGCTTTGCATAACAGTCGGGGTCCTGTGCTAGCTTTTCTCTGGCTTCCTGTGTCATCATCTCAAAAGCCGGGTGAGTGCTCTCCCAGGCCCGTTCGGTAAATGGGCTTTTGCGCATTTTTTCCACTTCGCCGACGGCCTCTCCAAAATAGCCGCCGTAGATATGCAGCGAATCACTTATATCGACATACCTGCCCACCATCACCGGCTGGTTTATTTTCTTAGATATTCCCTCGGCAATAATCCTCTGAAGGTCGGTGAGGGCATAGACATTCATAAACCACGCTTTGTAAAGGTCTCTGCTGCGCCAGTGTGTATTCATATTAAGCGAAAGCCGGCCAGCACCGCCCGCTACCAGCCGGCACCATATTCTCTGAAGGCAGGGCGGGTCATCCGTCTGTGGGTCAGCGGTCGGCATCCAGGTTATCGCTTGAGCTCTGCGGCTGTGCCCGGCTTGCGAGAGGTAATCGATAATATACTGAATCTGGTCAACCTTCTTGAACGGCTTTGGCGCATCAGCGCGGCGTATATTTTCCACCGGACAGTATGCAAATAACCGTTCGTGATATGTATAGGTCCACTTTCCGGCAGCAGGGTCAATCCAGTGGTCGTGAATGCCGCTGACTACTTCCAGCCGATACGACTCCAGCTCCTCGGGCCCGCCCGGAAAGTTCTTGTGAATCCTCGGCTCATTGAAAGGGTCTGTGACGGTAACTATAACAGTTGCGTCTTTGCTCGGCGGGTCTTCGGGCTTATCATACTGGGTTTTGACCTCCAAGCCCTTATCCCACACAGCCAAAACAGCTTTCTCCCACGCTTCGGGCAGGCAATCAGCGGTTATGGCAATTACAGGGATATTAGCAACCGGTAGAGCAGTAGTCATTCGTAGCTCTCTCCATGAAGTACTTTTTCAAGTGGTTGTTGGAAAAACAATTGAAAATAATCAATTAGAACGTTTAGCTCACTTATCTACACCTAAAATGAGCGCAGGAATATCTATGTTTGAGACGCCTCGTTTCTCTAAATCCCAAACAAACTGTTCAAAATAAGATACTCCTGTTGACATTTCATCAGCGAAGTTTTTTACGGGAACTACTTCAATACCCAGATCGATAATATCAAGGTTATGAAAGATCGTCATTTTAGCGCAGATATTGTATACCATAAAAGCATATTTGCCGAATTGTATCTCAACGCCAAGCCGCTTTTTGACAAAATCCATTTGGCGAAATGCACCTTTTCTTAACGGTTTGGGTTTGTATTCATCTGCATAAAACTTAGTAGGGTATTCGCATTTGACCCTTGGAGAAGACCGCCCCATCTTCAAAAACAAAGACTTAAATGCCGTATTTAATTTCTTCGGACTATACAACATACGGCCCGGCATAGTTTTTTCTTTGCTTTTCTTCGTTTTACATTTTGATGCGTTTATTTTTCCGATAATAGTTTCTACCTCCTGTAGCAAATCTGGATACTTTTTCTTAACAGTTCCCGACCCTTTGTTAAAGGAATAACTCCCCGCAATTATCATTTGAACAGAACCTCCTTGCCTTTTTCCCTGTCCCATTCTTTGGGAATTTGACAAATTTTTTCTCCACCACTTGGTTTATGGACAGGTTTTCCCAAAGGGCGAATACGCAATATTCCAGCGTAATAATCTTCAATTCTCTTCTTTGCTGTTTCCACGTACTCAAGCTCTTTTTCGCATCCCATCGCGCGGCGATTATGCATAAGTGCTCCTATAAGAGCAGAGCCAACTCCTGCAAAAGGATCGAGCACCCAATCATCTTCATTTGTCAACGCAAGAACGCAGCGCTGAACTAATTCAATGGGAAATTGACATGGATGAATAGTTTTTTCCGGGTGATTCGATTTTACGTTTGGGATATCCCACAGTTCACTTTCCCAATCCTGGGCAACAATTTCCCAAATGTCAGATGGATTTTTCCCCTTAGGGTTACACGATGGAAGTCCTTTTTTGGGGCCTTTGAAATGCCTCTTGCCAGGGTATTTTGATGGAATTCGAACCGGATCAAGATTAAATTTATATTCGTCAGTTTTAGTGAACCACAGGACAGTTTCGTAACGCCCGGAAAAACGCTTTGATGCGTGCAGCCCGTGATTAAAATACCAAATAATCCGATTCCTAAGCTGTAATCCCAACTGCTTGAAAATTGAATAATAAAAAATGTCTAACGGAAATACTTCACCCTTTTCCACATAGTTTCCAACTTGCCAGCACAGACTGCCTTGCAATGATAGCACTCTTACTAATTCCCGTAAGGCAGGCTCGATAGATTTCAAATATTCGTCAAGTTTCATGCTGCGCTCATAAGCCTTCCCCACATTGTACGGCGGAGATGTAATTACAAGCTGAATTGATTCCGGGGGTATTGCGCTGAGTGCATTCAAACAGTCACCAGCATAAAGAACAATTCTGCCTTCTTCGCTAAAATCGCTTTGGATATGTGGCATATTATGCCTAAACAGCTTGTCCATAAATCTGTTTTAGTCCTTTTATTTTAGGTTCCCAAGGCCCATTTCTTCATCAGTGATATTGTATTGCCTGCGGTAGCGCTCTGGTATCCTACGCAGCAGCACCCTCGCCTTGGCGGCTTCTGGGCTGTCCGGCCACCGTTGGATTATCTGGCGGCAAAAATCCACGCATCTTTTATAACTCATGAGCGGCTTGCGGGCGATTCTAAATTCTCTCTCGGCCCACTGATACAACCTTGACGCCTCTACATTTTGTTGTAGCTGTTCCATCTCATCGGGCTGTGGCTTGGGTGGCTGAGGCTGGACAGCCGGCTGTTTTACATCTGCCCCTTTTGCCTTTGCCTGTTTAGCCTTTAGTTCAGCTTCGGCAAGCTCGGCCTGAAACCTGGCTTCCTGGGCCTCCACCAGTTTTTCTACTCTCTCGAAATCCGTTGCCTCGTCAATTCCGGAAGACAGGAAGTTCGCCAACAAAACAACTCCAATTATAATGATAATCACAAGAGCCGCTATTTTCAGCCAGAATGTATTCATAATTACCGCCAACCCTTTTTAATATTGATTATTGATTATTGATTATTTATAATCCATTTTACCGTTTAGCTTTCTTTTTTCAATAGCAAATATCGAAGATCCGCCGTCCGTGTGGCGGAGTCAATTTCAAATGTTCACAGGGCTAATAGAGGCAATTTGCAGGGTAAAGTCGGTTCGCCGAAGCAGGGGGGGGCTTTTGCTGACCATAGACTTAGGCAAACCGGCCGATGAGAGCAAAATCGGCGATAGTATAGCCATAAACGGCGTGTGTCTGACGGTCGCCAGACTGGATGGCGGGCTTGCAACATTTGACATCAGCAGCGAAACCCTCACAAAGTCGAACCTGGGCAAACTAAAATCCTCATCGCCGGTCAATGTCGAACTCGCCCTGAAGGCCACCGGTCGATTCGGCGGACATTTCGTCCAGGGGCATATCGACGGCGCAGCAACGATTAAAGCAATCAATAAGCAAGGTCAATTCGCCGATATAAAATTTGCAGCCGGCGCGGAGCTGCTCGACCAAATGGTAGTCAAAGGTTCGGTCGCCGTTGACGGAATAAGTTTGACGATAGCGAGTATGAATAAAAACAGCTTCAGCGTCGCGATAATACCTGAGACGCTAAAAAAAACGACGCTGGGTGAAGCAAAAATCGGTGATGCAGTAAACATTGAAACTGATATAATCGTAAAGACAGTAAAAAAGCAGCTTGAAAAGACTTTGCCACAGGAACAACCGCTAACAATGGAGAAGTTAAGAGAACTGGGCTTTTGAATTTGTATCTCGTGAAGCGTGAATCGAATTACGAATGACGAGCCACAAATCAGGAAATACACAATACGAGATGCGATATACACGATACGAAAATATGAACAAAAATAGCGGCAATAATTCGATAGCTGAGCAAATGGTGATAGGGGTAACGATGGGCGATGCCTCTGGTATCGGCCCGGAGGTTGTTGTAAAGGCGCTGGCGGACCCGAATATCCGCCGGGCCGCAAAATTTATTGTTTTCGGTATGAACGAACAGCTCTGTTACGCAGCCGATAAAGTCGAGATTGAACCATTCTGGGGCCGACACCAACACGAAAAAATCAGCAGAGATTACCCGCATAAAGTTGTTGTAGCCGATTACGACGAATATTCCGTTCCGCCCTGGATTAGAGGCCCCAGCAGGGTTGCGGGCGAGACATCAATAAGGTTTTGCCTCGATGCCATTGACGCCGCCCGGGCCGGCATAATCGATGCGGTAGTAACAGCCCCAATTAGTAAAACCAGCTGGAAGCTGGCCGGCGCAACGTGGCCGGGCCATACGGAAATGCTCGCCGAGCGGTGCAAATCTCCGCGAAAGGCGATGATGTTTGTGGCCGGTCCGTTAAAACTGGCTCTGGCGACAATTCACGAAGCGCTGTTTGAAGTGCGGCACAAGTTCACAATCGGCTGCGTCTTCGAGCCGATAGATTTATTAAATGACGCATTGAAAGAATACTTCGGCGTGGAGAATCCTAAGATTGGCGTTGCGGCACTGAATCCGCACGCCAGTGAAGACGGCCAATTCGGCGATGAAGAACGGCGGATAATATCGCCCGCGATTTTATTAGCCCAGGAACAAGGTATAAACTGCCTCGGCCCATTCAGCGCCGATACACTCTTTTTGCGGGCCGGCGGGGGCGAATTTGACGCCGTCGTCGCAATGTATCACGACCAGGGTATGATTCCTGTAAAGCTGCTCGATTTCGAGAATGCGGTTAATATCACTATCGGCATACCGATAATAAGAACATCACCCGCCCACGGAACAGCTTTCGATATCGCAGAGCGAAACCTTGCCAACCCGGCCGGTATGAAATCAGCCATAATCACTGCAATACAAATTGCGACAACAAAAAAGAATTTAGAATTGAGAATTGCGAATTGAGAATTGCAAAGCGATAATTCAGGAGTGAGAATGGACAATGAGTGCTAATCAAAGAAAATCCAAGCAGAGGGATATCCAGGAAAGGGGGTTTTCATTTGCCTGTAGAATCGTGAAACTCTATCAGTTTTTAGCAAAGCAGAGAGGTAGCGGAGAAGTTTTGGGCAGGCAAGTTCTGCGTTCTGGGACATCGATTGGAGCAAATCTGGAAGAGGCGGTGGCAGGACAAAGCAAGGCTGATTTTGTCTCGAAGTGCAACATCGCTCTCAAAGAAGCCCGCGAGACATATTATTGGCTTCGACTCTTGATAAAAACCGAAGTCGTTCCTGCCAACAAGCTAAGGGGCCTGGCCGACGAATCAAACGAACTGGTCGCAATTCTTACCACCATTGTGAAAAAATCTCGGTCTTCTGGATAATTTTAAATTCGTAATTCTTAATTCTAAATTCGTATTTCTAATGCAGACTAAGCAGCAGATCCAGCAGTTGCTTTCATCATCAGGCTTGCGGCCGAACAAACGGCTGGGCCAGTATTTCCTCATCGACCTGAACCTGATGGAAAAGCTCGTAGATTCTGCGGATATTGGTAGCGATGATATTGTGCTCGAAGTGGGCTGCGGCACAGGCTCTTTGACTGAGGCATTGGCCCAGCGTGCCGGCAAGGTCATCGCCGTCGAGGTTGATGGGCGCCTCGCCGAAATCACAAAAAGACAACTGGCAAAAGCCGAAAACGTCGCGGTCATCAACGCCGACATTCTCAAGAACAAAAATACTATCAGCGACACCGTCAGAGAAGCAATCGAGCCGGCCCGTGAAAAATACCCCGGCCGGTTCCTGCTGGTGGCAAACCTCCCTTACAATGTAGCTTCCCCCGTAATGCTGAATTTGGTTACAGGCCCGACAATAGCAGACAGTATGTATGTTACAATCCAAAAGGAAGTGGCCGAGCGAATGACGGCTGCTGCCGGCGGCAAAGATTACGGCATATTGAGCATCCTGCTGAGCGCAACGGGCGATGTAAAAACAGAAAGGGTTTTGAGGCCGACTGTCTTCTGGCCCCAGCCGCAGGTCGATTCTGCAATGGTCAGCTTTGTTCGCAAAAAGGAGAAAGTAAGCCGGATTAAGAATATGGAAGTCTTCAGCGAGGCCGTAAATCTCTTTATGCGACACCGCCGAAAGATGCTAAAGGCCTGCACAAAGCTCGCGGCCGGCAAGCTCACAAAGATTCACAGTTGGCCTAAAATCTTCGAGCAATGCTGCATTGACCCGCGTCACCGCCCCGAACAACTCCCGCCGGAAGATTACATTGCCATTGCGAACCTGTGTTACGAGTCTGCCATTTTGCAATAAGCCGCAGGGACCCCAAAGCCAACATACGGGCTTTGAGAACCCTCAAAATGGGGTCCCAAAACAATCCTCAAATTTGTGCTTGGCGCTTTCGCAGATTTCAGGCATAATTTATCAAAACATTTATTCCGGCAGCGGTCCACAGGGATGGAGGATATGCCATATTTGGGAAACGCCGATTCATCAGGGTACTTAAGGCCTCTAACAAAAAGACTGTCATTGCGAGCGAACCGCAGGTTCGCGTGGCAATCTCGTGCTTTCAACAACCAAAACCTCATTTTGTTAGAGCCTCTTAAAATGTTAATAAAGAACGAAAGAATTTTGATGGAGGGCAAAAAATGAGAAGTCTAACAAAAGTGTACCACATTAACAGGACAGTCATAGCAGTGGGTTTGGGGTTGGCGCTTATGTCAACACTGGGGTGCCCACCGCAAGCGATTGGCGGTCGGGAAATAAAAAAAGAAAGGAACCTGAGAATGAAGAAAGTCTCCTATGGCGGATGGCCGAATTGCATTAGACTCAGCAACGGGCAGATAGAAGTTATTGCGACAACAGACGTCGGGCCTCGAATTATGCGGTTTGGCTACGTGGGCGGACAAAATTTGCTCAAAGAATACAAGGACCAGATGGGCAAAACGGGGGGCAATAGCTGGCGAATATACGGCGGACACCGCTTGTGGCATGCTCCTGAAGATGCGCAGAGAACATACCATCCTGATAATTCACCTATCAAGTACACCTGGGACGGAAAGACCCTAAAACTTATGCAGGATGTCGAGAGCACAACCGGTATAGTAAAGGAAATTGAAATCACCCTCGAAGCAAAAACCAACCGCGTAAAAGTGCTTCACCGGCTGGTCAATAAAAATTTGTGGGACATAAAAGCATCGCCCTGGGCGATGAGTGTTATGGCGCAAGGTGGCAGGCTTATTCTGCCGCAGGAACCCTATCGTTCCCATCCTGAGTATTTGCTTCCTGCACGTCCACTGGTACTGTGGCACTACACCGATATGAAAGACCCGCGATGGATATGGGGCACAAAGTATATACAGCTCAAACAGGACCCCAACGCTACAACAAAACAGAAGGTAGGTCTGCTGAACAAGCTCGGCTGGGGAGCTTATTACTTAAATGGCGAGCTGTTTGTCAAACGCTACCCGTACGATTCTGACGCAACATATCCGGATATGGGCTGTAATACCGAGACCTTCACTAATTCCGAAATGTTAGAGTTCGAGACGCTCGGCCCACTTACAAAAATCCCGGCAAACGGCGGAACGGCAGAGCATATCGAGCATTGGTCCTTATTCAAAGTAAAAGTCGGAGAAGACGAATCGGAAATCGATAAAAAGGTACTTCCTCTCGTAAAAAAAGCAACAAAAGCAGGCATATAGATTGAAAGGAGAAGAAAAGATGGAATCAAAACGCAGCGAAAGAGGGTTGTTTCAAAACAAGACAAGGTATTGGGTCATGATATGCGCGGCGCTGATGGGCTGCTCGTCTATGCAGGCGGAGTGGAAACCGGCAAAAGGACCGCTGATGACGCGATGGGCAAAGGAGGTTTCACCGAGCAATGCCCACCCTGAGTATCCCCGGCCGCAAATGGTCCGCAAGGACTGGCTGAATCTCAACGGGCTGTGGGAGTACGCCATCCGTCCGAAAGATGAGCCGAAACTTGCGAACTTCGATGGGCAGATTCTTGTGCCATTTCCGGTTGAGTCGGCTCTGTCAGGCAGGGGTGATGAAGAAAGTAGGCGAAAAGAACCGCTTGTGGTATCGACGCACATTTAAGATACCCGGCAAATGGAAAGGCCAGCGCGTACTGCTGCATTTTGGCGCTGTGGACTGGGACACAACGGGAGGATGTCCCGAATGTCGTTGAAAATTGATTGAAAAAATCATGCGGTCGGGGTAACGGTAATGTGTTTTTTAACATGAATTGTTACCCTTTTTTAGGAGACCGCATGATGGGAAAATCGTATCAGCGAAAAACCAATC
>JAUVYQ010000416.1 GCA_030603035.1 Phycisphaerae bacterium
TCGCAAACGAATCGACGTCGTCTGTGCCGTCGGTGGTGGATTCTGGGTCGTTGAGATCAAACCTTTGGCCTCGATGCTTGCGCTGGGCCAGGTCCTTTCTTACACCAGGCTTTTTAAGCAGGAGTTTGCGCTGGTGGGCGAAGTCTGGCCGGTGATCGTTTGTGATGCCGTGGATGAGGATTTGCTTGATGAGTTCGATGCTGCAGGGGTCGCTGTGATTGTCAATGACTGAGGGGGTTACTGCCGAAAAAATAATTTGATTCGCTTGCCTTTTTAAAAAAACCAAAGACTAAAAAGGCACTCCACCCGTAAGGGTATTTATCTTAGAGAGATTTCTTTCTCTTCTTCCTTACCTTTGACTGATGTCACCACGTACAACCCTTTAGCTCATCGATACTCAAGTCTTCATTCAGGTCGGTTTAGCCTGAGGGCCGCTGAAAGCGTCATTATATCAATCCTGAAAGTTTGTCAATAGAAAGCTTGTTAGGCGCGCCGAACAAATTGACGTAAGTCTCTTCTTATTACATGGACCCGAAAACAGCGACTTACGTCTCTGAAAAAAATTTAATAATTCTCTGGATAGGGGCTACCCCCTGCCTGATAATAGTGAAGTTCACGATTTCCAGGGCGATGACAAATGGCTTATGAGATGGTCAAAAGAGTGTTCAGGCAGCACAGTTCGCTGGTCATTGTGCTGCCGTTGTATCTGAGGAAGCTCTTGAGTATTCAGCAGGGTGACCATGTTGTTTTTCAGATCGAAGATGACCAGGGTAAGCGGGTTATTTTTAGTAAACTAGATTTTGGAGAAACTGATCAGGGCAGAGATAGTGGAGATTCAGGTTGAGAAGATTCAGGTCGGCGGGAACGCGCTCAGGATGGAGTTTGACGATGAAGAACTTGATGATCTACGTGCTAGCATACGCAGGATTGGCATTATTGTTCCCCTTCTGGTGGCTGCTGGGGATGATAAGTTTAATTTGGTGGCTGGTCATCGGCGGCTCAGG
>JAUVYQ010000227.1 GCA_030603035.1 Phycisphaerae bacterium
TTGGCAATCGCCTGAGTGACACCCATCTCGTAGGCTCCCTCCGCTGCCGCAGCCGCAGCCGCCCACGGTCTGCGCGGATTCTCAACACCTACTCGATAGTCCTCAGTTCGGCCAGGGGTTACATTCGCCCATTTGCGAGCAATATGCTCGATGGACCTTATAAAGGCCATGGGTACACCTCGCTTTCTCCTCTAAGACCCCAAATATTCAAAAACAAAACAAGCGTTTTGTAAAACGTCTAAATAAGCAAACTACTCGCTCGCAAAGCGAGCTTCGCAGCTTGCGAGCCAAACTACAAAAGCGAGCGACAAAAATCAACCTTAAAATCGCCGGCGAGAAAAATTTACCAGACCAAGCTTTTTCGCCATCACATCAATCGTTCTTTGACTTTTGTCGCTATCGCCGCAAACGTCTTTCGCCAACGCCTTTAGCGGTTCGCTCAGATCCGCTTGTTGTCGCTCAGCGTCTTCCTCGCCGCCGTTCGCCCGGCGAAAGATCTCGATATTTAACTTTTTACCAACTCGCACAGGAGACGCCCGGACATAACCATGTTTGCGATAGAATGCCGCCGGGTCACCGCTTTTTTGATCGAATTTACTCCGCACGATTCGCAGATTCATCCTCCGCAAAAGCTCACCTCCGATACCCTTACCTCGAAAAGTCGCTGCGATCAAAAGGTGAATCAAAACGCCCTTCTTTGTCTTCACAGCCCATCCAACAATTTCGCCCTCGCAGCAAGCGAGCATGACGTCATATTTCGCCAGGTAAGCTCTTTGTTGACCTACGCGTACAAAAAAATCATGTTCAGCCCCTGTAATGCCGTCCTTCTTTCCGCCACCTGTAAGCCAATAATCGACAAACGCTACGATATCCGCCAAATCAGATGTCACCGACATGCGATACTCAATATCCATCGCCGTCAATCATAATCGCCATCGCCACGAATCGCAACCCCTCCCAACCCGCCCAAAACCTTCGCAAGCTCGTAATCGACGATAGTTCGCAAATCTTCTTTTGTTAGTGCCCTGAAAACTATCGTATCATCAACCCGGTTTAAGAACTCCGGCCTGAAGTGCCTCTCGACCTCCTTATGAAGCGTCTCTTTCATTTTCTCGTAATTCGCCTCGGCCGTCTTCTTGCCGAAACCAAAACCGCTGCTGTTCTTAATCAAGTCTGCTCCGATATTGCTTGTCATAATAAGAACCACATTCTTAAAGTCAACGTGTCGCCCGAAACTGTCGGTCAGTCTTCCTTCATCCATAATCTGTAGCAGCATGTTGTAAACGTCCGGATGTGCTTTTTCTATTTCATCCAGCAGCAGCACAGCATAAGGTCTTCTTCTGATTCTTTCGGTCAATTGTCCCCCTTCTTCGTATCCGACATATCCAGGTGGAGCTCCAACGAGTCTGGAGACGTTGTGTTTTTCCATAAATTCGCTCATATCGAGCTGAATCAGCGCATTCTGGTCTCCGAACATAAACTCGGCCAATGCTCTTGCAAGCAGTGTTTTTCCCACCCCGGAAGGCCCCAGGAAAATAAAGCATCCCATTGGCCGATTGCTCTACAATACCCCCCATAGTCTGCAGCACACGTTTGACCCACCATCCCCGTTGAGCACCCATCGGTACACATCGCTCGCTGATGTCGATGCACTATTCTACACGCTATCGGTAGCCTGCTGGCCGACAGCTAAAGGCGCTTGCCGTCAAAGACGTGTGCAGGTTTGCCGAAGGTTTCACCCCCCAGCTGAAAGGTCGCCTCGACAAGCTCGTCGACCTCCCCCCAACTTCCTTGGCTTACCCGCGAATCGGTATGGGGACTGTTTATGCTGGGGGGCTGAAACCATCTCAAAAACCTTTAAAACTCCAATTCCCCCAGCAGCACAAGAAGCACCAAGCCCCCTTGGAGTACACGTTTTGACAGGCACTTATGAAACACGTAGCTTCCTGGGATCTCTGCAGAGTTTCATAAGACGCTGTCAGCTGCCGCCGACAAATCTGTGCCACAAGTGGCTTTAGCTTGTGGCAGGCGATTTGCAAATGCCGGCAGCTGCAAAAAAGTGAGCCGCAGCATGTGTAAGACTGCGGCTCATTGATGAGTGGAGAAAACTCTAACAATCACCATTGTACCATAGCCCTCCCCATCTGTCAAGCGCGGGAGGGCAATTTTCTACGGTTAGAGCTGGCTCCGCACGTAGCGCCGACGGCACAGGAGCTCCCTGGCTGGCTTTAATCGAGGCCAGGCATACCCCAACACCCTCAAATCCGGCACAGGAGAAGCGTACAGACTTTCTGCCGGCCCCGGCCAGGCCTGGGGCCTTAACTTTTTAGACATAATCAGCGATTTTTGAGATTTGGTCGCTTTTTACCATAAACCCCGACCTAAAAAAGTCAGCTGAAGATTCGCCGGCGAAAAAGAGTCGCAAATAAAATGTCGATTTTGTTGTTGACGGGTAGTCGCTTCGCCGATAAGTTCTACACGACAAAGGTCGCTATCAGAGTGACCGGATTTTTGACCGTCTTTCGAAAGGGAAAATTATGATACTAGCAGAAGTTGTCATAATAGCTCACACCCACGTACACGCGGCCGAGCTTGCCGTAAGAACCGGAAGCGATGCCATCGTCATAAAAGAGCTTGGTGAACTGCGTGAGCTCCTCAACGACCAGCCTTTACTCGAGGCCGGCGGAGCTACCAGGGAATCCCGCGGGCACGGGGATATTGATCAATAGCTCTCATTCTTGTTCGTCATACGAGCAGGGGATTTTGAAACCCCCGGTCCCCTGCTCAATTTTTGACAGAAAAGGAGAAAACCATGAACACAGAACAGGCGAGAGACCTTATCGAAAAAGCAATCTTAAAAGCCAATTTGTCAGACGCCTACAGTTGGATCATAGTCGTCCGGTCCGGGAAAGTCCGCTGCGTCCCTCGCTCAGATCGCTTTGCTAAG
>JAUVYQ010000045.1 GCA_030603035.1 Phycisphaerae bacterium
GCGGACGCATAGCTGGATGAACCGCTTCCGCCGCATCCTGACGCGGTGGGAAAAGAAACCTGAGAATTATTTGAGCTTGCTTCATTTTGTCTGTGCTATAATTACGTTCCGTTGTTCAGGGTTATTCGGATAGGCTCTTAGTCTGGCACCAAAAGAGCTTCGGCTCACGCCGTTTTGGTGCTGGACTCAATGCTCGGAACCTGATACCCTGCTTTATGGTATATCCAGCGGGTCGATATCCCTGAGCCTCTCGGCAGAAATCTCGTACGGATACTTTTCCAGGAGCTCTTTTCTGTAGTTCTCCAGGGCGGCATTTCTTTGTTCGTCCTGCATTACCATTTTGATATGGTCTTTTATACTGCTTGAGTATTCTTTCATTTTGCCGGGCGTCTTTTCTAATATTTTAACGATGCGCCACTTGACCTGCCCACGATAAAAGCCCTTTACCGGACCCACTATTTCATTCGGGTCGCCCTTCCATAAGTCCTTGAAGAATATTGCCTCGTTGTGGCCAGAAGTATTGAAGGGAGATGCTTTTTTTTGCAAAGAGTATTTTTGTCTGACCGCCTTGAAGTCCTTGCCGCCGTCTAATTCGTCTTTGACCTTCTGGGCCGTTTTAAGATCTTGACACCAGATTTGGTCAATCCTGAGGGTATTCTGTGTCCCGAATGCCCCCTTGTTCTTCTCGAAGTAGGCGATTATCTGCTCTTCGCTTATTGGGCCCGAAATGTCCTTGACCTTTTCCCTCTGGGCTTTGTTAAACAGGTGCATATCTTCCTGGTCTCTTATTTCCTTTAGTAAATTTTCATCCTTGTCGAGTCCAAGTAACCTGGCCTCGGCCACGAAAACCGGCGTCCTTATGGCCTTGTCTAATAACCGTTCAACGCCCGCTACGGTATGCAAATCCCTCGGACGGGACGGTGGAGACATTTTGCACAAAGTATCGAACCAGTCTTTCAATGTTACTTTTCCGGTATCATACGCTGCCAGAACAATGTTTTTCTCTTCCGGCGTCAATTCATTTTTTATTTGAGGGATGCGGACAAGTCTCATTCTGCGCGGCTCTTTCGGGTGCAGCAGCAGTCTTTGATGGATTCGGGCTGCTTCGGGGAAATTACCACTTAACTTTTGAAGATGGCGCTTTTCACAGAGCTCTTTGTAATACTGACTTAAGATGATGTTTGCTTTTGCCCTTCCGACCATTTCCTGAGCCTGTGCCCGGCTCAACTTTGGATTGGTTTTTATCTTTTCGTCAATTTCTGCCTCCGTAACTGTTATTTTGCCTTTCAGGTAGTTTGCCAATAATAGGCTTGTAAGTTTTTTCCCCTTAAATCGCTTAAGCGATGCCTGGATTGTTTCATCTTCCAGATAGTTGAGCTTTCGCCCTTCTATCACCATCGCTTTTTCAGCTATCATTTTCAGAAGTACCGTTTTTGCGTTGACCGGTTCAGCTTGTTTTTGGTACTGCCGGTACTTGGGTTGCAGCTCGCTGATTATTCTTTTCTCAAGCTCTTCTATTGTGATGACGTAATCGCCTATTTTCGCAATCGCAGGTGCAGGTAAAAACGAAGTGGCGGGGGCTGGTTTTGTTTCCGGCGGCGTTGTCTCAATGGCTATCGGTTTGCCGGCTGTATCGACTGCTCCGGCTATGCCGGGCGCGGTTGTGTCGCAGGAATGGCAAAGCAATATTAACAGGCCCAGAAAACATAAACCGACACCCTGATTCCCTCGCCGCAAGGCGTCCCCAAGCGGAGATACCCGGATACCCTGATTTCCTGATTTCCTCATCGTGCATATTCTCCTTATTCAAATGTTCAAATTTTTGCCTCAAATTTTTGCCGAATATCAATTACATTCTTTTCAGCAACTTTGGCATCCAATAGAGTTTTTTGTAGGTCTATACTGCTCTTGATTGAAAAATCCTGTATTTTTCAATCAGAAAGCACCTTGTGTCCGATAAACAGTATATATGAAGGATTATACGTTGTCAAAAGAAAAAATAGCTGAACTTGAAAAATTTCATCGTTCCTTGCGTGATAAACGTCACGCCGACCGCGTCAAAGCGGTCATTGCTTTATCCAGAGGATGGTCGGCGGCTCAGGTAGCGGAGATTCTTCTCTTTGATGAGAAAACGTCCCGGCACTATTTCGAGCGTTATCAGCAAGGCGGTCTCAAGGCGTTGCTGGATGACCACTATTCCGGAGCAGAGCCAAAGCTTGACACGCATCAAATGAGCGAGCTTGAAAGTTATCTTGAAGAACATATTCTGCCCGACGCTAAATCGGTCATTGCTCATATTGACAAACAGTACGGGGTGCGTTACTCGGTCAGCGGAGTCACCGATCTGCTGCATCGCCTTGGATTTTCCTACAAAAAGCCAACGCATGTTCCCGGCAAACAAGACCCCGCCCAACAACAGGCATTTCTCAAAGAATATGAACACATCAAAACAAACAAGGGTGAAAACGATCCGATATATTTCGCCGATGCCACCCATCCGCAGCACAACAGCATTCCATCTTACGGCTGGATTAAGAAGGGGCAGGAAAAAGAACTTAAAGCCAACTGTGGGCGTCAGCGTTTGAATATCAACGGGGCCATCAACATCGAAACGCTGGAGCCGACGACCGGATTTTATGACACGATCAATGCCGATTCCGCTATCGATTTGTTCGCCAAGATTGAGGCCAAGCATCCCGATTCAAATGTAATTTATGTCATTGTTGACAACGCCCGGTACTATCGTTCACGTCTGCTGAAGAAGCATCTGAAGGGGACGAAGATCAAATTGATATTCTTGCCGCCATACTCGCCGAATTTGAATCTGATTGAGCGGTATTGGAAGTTTTTCAAGAAAAAAGTGCTGAACAATCGCTATTATGAAACGTTTGAGGAATTCAAGCGGGCATGCGAAAGTTTTTTTCGAAAGCGGAAGAAATACATGCCGGAATTGCAAATGCTGCTGACCGAAAATTTTCACATTCAGGCTGCTTGAAAAAGGGAAAACTTAACCGTGTACAGTATAATTATAACCTCCCTATCGGGGTTAGCAAGGCTAAATCGCCCGCTGGTCATACTTGAGCCCCCCTGTTTTCGTCGAACGCCGAGACCGTCGCTATCATACATGAGTTCGTTGTTCGGGTGAGGGCTGAAACGGACGCTGAGCAGCTCCAGATACTGTGCCGGACGATGGACTTGACCATCAAAAACAGGCTGGAATTTACGCACTGTGAGTATCTCATAGAAGTTCTGGGGACGGATGCAAGTGCAGTATTTGGGGCCGTTGAGCCGGTGGCCAGGGAGACTTCGATTTCAAGTTTCATCTTTGATTGCAGGCGGGGGGATTGGGTTTGATTGGGTTTGTTTTTTCGAGTCGGGCGGGGTGGGTCATTTTTATAATCCTTTGCGGGAAAGAGGGTTGCATTAGTTTTGTCCTTAAGAAGATTGGCTTTGTTTTGCATAATCAGGTCATAATTTTTTGGGGAGGAGGGCAGGATAGGCGGTTTGTGAGACGGCGGCCTTGAGCTGACGGGTTCGGGGCCGATGGAGATCTGGCTGGCGTGAAGGATTCCCCTTGCGCCGTTATTGAGTGTCAGCGCCTGGCCATATACGATGCGTGACCTGGAACGTGCGAGCCATACCTATGAACTGCCTTGCCGTGACACTATCACGGTTAATATCGATTACAAGCAAATGGGAGTCGGTGGCGATAACAGTTGGAGCGTTAAAGTACATCCCGAATACACGCTTCCGGCAAAGCCTTATAGTTATAGTTTCTGTTTGCGTCCCTTTGTCGCGAAAATTGACGAGATGCCGAGTGTTGCCCGTGGTGGTTGGCCAGTGGTTGACTGACCTGCTAATCATCCGTAATTGCTCTATGGATTTAGCCAAAGACCGCCATACTCTTTACATATTTTATGTGAACGCAATGGATTAAAGCACAAACCTGCGTCCTTCGTCGAGCATGACGAGATAGTTTTCCAACGGTATGTAATTTGCCACAGTATTGCCAGTACCAAGACAATATCCGCCATCAGGCATGCAAATATCCAGAGTCTCTCTGACACGTTTGCGAATAGACTGCTCATCGCCGCAACAGAGAAAGTCCATATCGATCCCGCCCAGAATTGCTATTCGATCACCATATCTTTTTTTCGCCTCGGTGACCGGCATTATCACATCCTCATACGAATGCTTTGCATCAATTTGCACATCGTCGATAAGATCGTTCATTATTTCGTCGAGTTTGCCGCAGCTATGCAAGAAATAAGGCCTGCCCTTCTCATGTGCCACTTCGGCGCATCGCCTGTGCCAGATCAAAACCTTTTTGCGCAGGATATCAGGCGCCAACAATGTTGAAGTTCTATAGCCCATATCGTCCGAACCCCAAACCAGCTTTATGCAGGAAAAATCACATAACGCAGTTGTATACTTAACGTAAAATCTGCCGACCTTATCAAAAATCGCATCGACCAAATCGGGGTCGTCATATAATTTTAAGCAAAGCGTCTCGTAGCCTAACAACCATGTTGTCATCTCCAGCACAGATGCCGTCAGGTCGTAACAACCCATATTTTCCGGTAGATTCCTGTCAAGCCATTCCAGCGGACCAAAATCAATATCCGCAACTTCAGGCCAGGGGTAATTTTCAAAATCTTTCTCTGATTGTATTGGTCCGACGTGTTCATCAATCCACTCCCTGTTGCTGCGTTTTTGGCCATGAATCGATGTTGTATCCTCCGTCACAACTATATTTGTTTTAAAAGCATCCCAAGCCAATGGGACACAAAACACATCATAACCTAAAAAGCTGTGCAGTTTTATCTCTCTTGCCAGATAAGCATAGCGATCTTGTCGGCCAGCGCTCAAATCAAATCGCTGACAGAGTTGCTCTTTGATTTCTTCGTCCAAAAAAAGCTCAATATTATGAACTCTTTTCGGCACAACGGTTCGACGAATAACGGACAGAAGAGCATCAACATCCGGCGTAATCTTTTTGTCCAATAATCTCATAATGTCCTTTACAATCCGTATCATACCCTTCAGGATAATAAACTCCCGCGAGTAAAATTATAATTTGTTGTTCTAAACTTAGTTATCTTCGGACTAACGAGGAATTTCAATTGAGGTCAGTATATCAAGAAAATCGGGTATCATATTTGCTGTTATAGTTGAGGATATCATCGAGAAGTTTTTCAGCTATGGTCATGCTGTGAACATAGGGATCGAGCAGTAAAGCCTGCATCGCTTTTTCTTTCGAGCCTGTAGCAGCGGCGTCAGCAATAAGATTGTTAATACTTCCAAGAAGCGCACAGTAAGGAGCAATCTGGTCCGGCAAAGGCCCAACGTTCATAAGGTTGACACTGTCCGAGCCGATGATACCGGGCACTTCAACAATTACCTCCGGTGGTAAATTCGAAATGGCACCATTATTGACCAGATTCATCGCTGGGAAATACGACGGTCTTGCACTAATCATAATACGCGGAATCTCAAGGCTCAAATATCCGGTTCGTCTTCGCGCGATGAATTCACGCGCGCTTTCGGCATCGTTAATTTCGGCGGCAATTTTTTCCCATGCGTTCGCATCACGGTTACCAAACCATTTATCAACCGGATACGGGCCCATCCCCATGGCCTTATGTACGGTCTTGTTGGTAAACCACAAATAATCCGCTAAATGATTGTCCGCAGGCGATGGAAAGAGTCCGAGTTTTTTACAAATTAAAGCTGAATACTTATATCCCTGTGGAATCAGTTCAGGTTTTTCCATACATTCACGAAGCCTTGGATATAAATCTTCTCCGGTTGAGGCCGACCTTATCTCAAGTGCCCACTGACAATGATTAATCCCGGCAAGTGTAATTTCGATGTTACCGGCAGGGACCATAAATTCCCGCTCGACCGGGTCAGCCTGCCGCAATGAAGGGTCACGGTCTGTCATATCAAGCAACTGTTCCAGTGCCATCTGTACCAATTCGTGGCCGCTACAATAACCGACGTGCTTAACATTGGTGTGCCTTTGTACCGCTGCCACCAGTTTCGAAAGCGGATTATTTTCCATTATAAGCCAGGCATCGGGACAAATACGTTCAATATCTGCACAAAGGTCGAGCATTACTGGCACGTGTCGAATCGACATACCCACGCTCGGAGGCCCGGATGTAACCGCTTCAAGAGGATGGATATCGTACTTGTTGGATATTTCAAATTCTTTTTTCCAAGCTTCTTTCTGGTTGACGGCAAAAAAAGCATAAACAAAAGTTGCTCCTTCAAGTGCCTCTTCGCGGTCTGTGTGTCCTTGGATAATGACATCCCAGCCGACAGTTTCGTTCAATAGTTTCGCTATTTTGATTTCATGTTTTAACCGTTTGGGCCGGCGGTCAACAAGAGCGAGGCTCGAGCCCTTAAATTTTTCAATCTTGAAAAACTCCTGGAGAAAAAATTCGGTGAACTGACTGCCTGAACCAATAATGACAAATTTCATCTTCTTGCTCCTTCTGGACATGATTTACCTGACATTTCCCATTTAAACGCTTAAAAAACGTAACCGTTCACGGGTATTTCTACTGTATCAGGCGACGCACCCAACATCAAATACCCAACATCTAATCTTTCAATTCACCTTGTAACACACACAACGTTGGAATTCAAGAAAATAATCTGTATTATTCAAAAAATAATCGTAACCGTTCACGGGTTTAAACCAGCGTTTATAGCTCAATATAGCTGTTTTTTGTTATTGTGCAGGGTATTTTTAAGATTTATTCATTCGACCAATTTTTTACTTGCCCCGTTAGAGACTTTTTGGTATTAGCAATTTATTGTGCAAGATTAGGCGGCTCTAACGTTGTGGCTTGCAAAGGTTCGTGCGGCACGGCAAAATAGGAACCCTTCAGTAGGGAGGCGAGAAATGAGCGGCAATTTGAGATTTAAGATTCGTGTCCTGGTGCCTTGGTGGCAGGAATTACCAATTATGCTCTTATGCTCTTTTGCTCTTTTATTGCCTGGCGGCTGCAATTCATTCGGCAAAGGCGGAAAACTGAAGCCTGATGAGGTCGCAAGGACGCCGGCTGAAGAGAAAAAGGCCAGGTTACTCAAGCAGCTCGAACGCAAATTTGAAAATCCCGATGCGCATTTCGAGATGGGCCGGTTATATCAGGCTGACGGGCTGTGGGCTAAGGCAGAGTATCATTACAATAACACTTTGAGCTTCGACCCTGTTCACAGAAGAGCCCAGGCGGCAAGGGTGAAAGTGCTGCTGGATGGCGGCGATACAGCCAAGGCCGAACTATTGGCCGATGAGTATATGACTCAGGCTTCCAATTCAGCGGAAAAGTCGCTTCGCCTTGCACTGGCGTTTCAGGAGCAGCAGCTGGATGAGTATGCATTTGCCTGTTATCAGCAGGCGCTTCGTTTGGCGCCGAATTCAGCCGAGATTAACAAGCAGTTCGGCTACTATTATTTGAGCAAGAACGATAAAGTCCGTGCGAAGGACTTTCTTGTCCGCAGTTTCCAGCTTAATCCTAACCAGCCGGAGGTGGCCGGTGAACTTGGTCGACTTGGTGTGGTGATAGAATAGAAAGGCAGCGAAAGACCGAGAAGCGCACCAAGAAGCTGGACAAGATTGTGGAGTAGTCCGACAAAGAAAATTAGAAATTAAATATCAAAATGCAAAATTAAGTCCACAGGACGCCCAACGGCGGAAGTCATCGCCGCAAGGGGGCGATTCCACAATTTTGATTTTTAATCTTTGATTTTTGCATTCTTTAATATGGTACTCTGGTATTTTTCCGCCCCGTGGTGAAGGGATGCGCTGCGGGGTTTTTTGTTGGAACCCTGATATCGTGAATCGTGAAGCGAATCACGAAAAGGAGTAAACGTTATGTTAGGATTACACATAGCAGACATTTGTATTTTGGTGCTCTATTTCGCGGGTATGACTGCTATTGGAGTTTGGGCTGCAAGAAAAATTAAAAAAACCTCCGATTTCTTTATGCCCCGCAGATTCGGAAAAGCCATGATGATAATGCACGCTTTCGGAACCGGCACCCATTCCGACCAGGCGGTTGGCGTCGCTTCTAAAAGCTTCACAAACGGACTATCCGGTATCTGGTATCAGTGGCTGTGGTTGCCTGTAACCCCTTTCTACTGGCTGATTGCGCCCGTCTTTAGACGATTTCGAGCTATTACCACCGCTGATGTCTTCCAGGCCAGATTTAACCCAAGTGTTGCTATGCTATTTGCTGTCATTGGAATGGTGAACCTTGCGGTCAATATCGGCTTGATGCTCAAAGGCTCAAGCGAGGTAATTTCGGCCGGTACGGGTGGTTTGCTTTCGGCCAATTTAGCTATCGCTGTTATGACAGTAATATTTGTGATATATGGAGTCGCCGGTGGACTTGCTGCTGCCATTGTGACCGATTTTATACAGGGGGTCTTGACCATTATTTTCTCGTTTCTGCTGCTTCCACTCATAATGAACGCCGTAGGTGGATTTGCCGGCATACGTGAAGCGATAAAGGACCCGAGTATGTTATCGCTTGTGGCTCCGGCTGAGATTGGCTTTTTCTATATTGCGGTGATTGCTTTTAATGCCCTGGTGGGCATTGTGACCCAGCCGCACACTATGGGCAATTGTGCGGCGGGCAAGACGGAGATGGAGGGACGGGTGGGTTTTATGGGGGGAACGCTGATTAAGCGTTTGTGCACTGTGCCGTGGGCTTTGACGGGTCTGGCAGCGGTGATGTACTTTGCGGGCAGAACGATGGAGCCGGACAAAGTTTTTGGAGCGGTTGCAGGAGAGTTTCTGCCGAAGATTATGCCCGGCGTACTTGGTCTTTTCCTCGCAGCCCTTTTAGCTTCTGTGATGAGTTCCTGTGACTCATTTATGATTGCCTCATCAGGTTTGTTCACAGAAAATATCTACAAACGTTTAATACCGAATAAAACACAGAAACATTATGTTTCTGTGGCTCGAGTTGCGTCGCTGATGATAGTTGCTGGCGGTGTAGGGTTTGCTTATTGGTTGCCCAACGTTGTAAAGGGCCTTGAAATCTTCTGGAAAATTGCGCCGATGATGGGTATTGCGTTCTGGCTGGGGCTTTTCTGGCGGCGTACGACGGTTGCCGGCGCGTGGGCAGGAACGCTGACAGCTTTCGGTATCTGGTGGCTTACGGGGCAGGAGTTTTTTATCTCGTGGCTGGGCGGCCTTTCGGTGGCCGAGTCCCTGCGGTTCGTTTTCGTTAAGAACGGTACGCCGGAGGTCTACCTGCCCTGGCAGATGGTTTTCTACCTGACTGCCGGCTCGATTGCTGGAATCGTCGTAAGTTTGTTCACTAAGCCGGTCGCAAGGGAAAAGCTCGACAATTTCTACGCACTTCTGCGGACCCCTGTCAAGCTGGGCGAGCGGGTATCCGCCCCTTGCACTTTGCCGTCTGATGCCGTTGTTCCTGAAAGACGAAACATCTTTCCAAACACCAATCTCGAAATAGCGATCCCCTCTCGTATCTCGGTTATTGGATTTTTCGTTGGTTGGGGATGTGTCGCAGCCATCATTTACTCAGTCTATCTGATAGCAAAGATGTAAGGTATAACGCCTATGGAAAGAAGTTTGTTTTCAAATAGCCCGATGCTTCCGGCTGATATTGTTCTCGCGCCTGCGTGGTGGTTTCATAACGAAGGAATTACCTTTGACGAGGATTTTTTTTATGACCCTGCCAGAAGGGTCGAAGTCGAACGCAAGATGGGAAAGGCACTCTTCGAGCGGTGGGGAAAGTATGGCCTGGGAAAAGATAAAGACAAAGACCTGCCGATTGTGGGCGCAGTGCACTTAGCTGCAGGATATCTGCTTAGCGAAATGCTTGGGTGCAAGGTCGAGTACAAAGAAAATGCACCGCCGCAGGTTATTTGCAGGCAACTGGAAGATTTGATAATTTCAGCAGAAGCCGCGTTTGAAAGCTGCGTGTACAAGAAGTTTGAGAAGCTGACCGAATCGCTTAAAGCTAAATATGGATACCTGGTTGGTGACGTGAATTGGGGCGGCATTTTGAATATTGCGTTTGACCTTCGCGGGGAGGCCTTGTTTATGGATACGTTCGACAGGCCCGATGACGTCGATGTTTTTCTTTCTGAGATTGCCAAAGTGATTGAAAGATTTACGCAAGACTTGCAAAAAGAGACAGGCTCTACTTCAATCAGCGTTAACAGGAATGTGTGTCACCTCGGACCAGCAGTATTTTTACACAGCGAATGCTCGCATACGATGATTTCGGTGGAGGACTATAAGAAATTCCTTTTTACATACGATGAGCAATGGAGCGGAAAGTACAGACCTTTCGGCATTCATTTCTGCGGCAAAGACGCTCATAGATATGCTGAGACCTTTAAGGAGTTTGGGCACCTTGATTTTTTGGATGTAGGCTGGGGCGGTGATGTGACCCGGCTGCGCAGGCACCTTCCCAACACATTCTTAAATATCCGGTTAAGCCCCGTGGAAATCATAGACCAGCGCGTCGGTGAGATAGCGAATACAATCCGCCGACTTGTAGCGGATTCCGGTAATCCTCAGCTTACAGGCGTTTGTTGTATCAATATGGATGAAAAGGTTGCGGATGAGAAAATTACCGCTATATTTGAGACCGTCGCTAATCTTCGAGAAGAGTACCAACAAGACTGAGCCTGTAGAATTTTTGGTTATGGACTGAGGAATTGAATATGTACGCCAGAGAAGAAATTCGATAATCAAGCTGCTCGCTCAAAGAACAGACCGAGGCCTACAAGCGCATCCGCGAGATCTACGAGGCCCGAGCGCTAACCCGTAGTATGTTTTGATTAGGAAAAGGGAAACTATGGCATGATTCTGGAAAAGTATTCGATTGGAATCGGTGACAGGTTCTGCCGCCAGGGGAAGGCCCAGCTTGCTGCCTTGATGAAGGCAAAACAGCAGGGTGTCAGCATTACACCTGTTTGGAACAAGTCGGCCAGGGAACATACTATTATAGGCACAACGCAGTCGGACACACGCAAGGAGGCCGACGACGCCGTGGCGGCCTGCGGGTGGGATGGCCCCTATTTTGTCGATGCCGACCATATCGGGCTGGGCAACGTTGATGAGTTCATCGAATCCAGCGACTTTTTCACGCTTGACGTCGCCGATTTTATTGGTGAGCCGGCGAATGAAAGTGATGTGAATTCTTTTGTCCAAAAGCATAAGAAGTATGTTGGTTTGCTGACGATTGACGGCGTTGATGAGACTTTTGACATTACCGAAGAACGGCTCAGGACAATAGCAGGTAAGTTTCTGCTGGCGGTTAAGCAGGCCGGTAAAATCTACCAGCATATTGAAGCGGCCAGGGGCGCCGACAATTTCATTACCGAGGTTTCGATGGACGAGACTCTATTGCCGCAGACGCCGGTCGAAATGTTTTTTATTCTCGCTGCCATCGCCGCCGAGGGCATCCCGGCCCAGACGATTGCGCCGAAATTCACAGGCCGATTCAATAAGGGCGTGGACTATGTCGGCGATGTAACTTTGTTTGCGGAAGAGTTTGAAAGCGACCTCGCGGTGGTCGCTTTTGCAATCAAAAAGTTTGGCTTGCCTGAGAACCTCAAACTCAGCGTACACTCCGGCAGCGATAAATTCTCAATTTACGGCCCAATAGCCGAGACACTGAAGAAATTCGATGCGGGTCCCGTTAGAAGCGAATCGCCAGGTCAGACTGGCGCAGCTTCGGTCCGGACTTCTAACGGGGCGGGCCTTCATCTTAAAACTGCGGGCACGACCTGGCTGGAAGAGCTCATCGGCCTGGCACTGGCCGGCGGAGACGGACTTGCCATTGCAAAGGAAGTGTACGCCAAGGCAGTATCGCGAATCGATGAGCTTTGCGCCCCATACGTCACGGTCGTTGATATCAACACCGAGAAGCTGCCCGCCCCCAAAATCGTTGACCGATGGGACGAGGAAGCGTTTACCTCGGCGTTGAGACATGACCGGTCGTGTGCGAGATACAATCATAGCTTCCGGCAGCTTCTGCACTTAGCATATAAGATTGCCGCTGAAATGGGCGAGCGCTATTCCAATGCGCTGGCGAAATATGAGGACATAATCGCCGGGAACGTGACGGAGAATATTTACGAACGGCATATAAAACCGCTCTTTATGGAACTGGACAAGTCATAAGTGCACAAGTGCACAGGTTGCAGTTTGTTTTGTAGGATTGCTGCGGTCTTTCAGAAAACGCAATTGTGCAGAAAAGGGGGAAATCTGGCCGATATAAACTCGTGAAATGTAGCGCTGGTTGTGTGCGCACAGTCAGTATCTGTTTTTTATCGGACTTGGGAGACCGGTGATAGCGTGAGCCCCGTTAGAAATCGTTAGATTCGCTTCTAACAGGTGAATTATAGAACGGGGAATAATATGATGCGAAAAGGGAAAATATCCCGAAAAGCCCGTGGCAACCGACATCCGGCTAAACCGCCGGAGTCGTTTAAGGGGGTGAAAGCGAGAAAATCAAGAAGAAAAGCGGTCGAATGTCTCGGGATTGCTGCGCTGCTGGTGCTTTTGTGCAGTTGCGTGAGTTTTGATATTGGCGATTGGCCGAGCAAGTTTGTGTATCCTCATAATGACCCGCCGACTAATTGGTGCGGCTCGATAGGCGCTTTTTGTGCCTATTATTTGCTGTATTATGTCGGGCCGGGCGTGTTTGTCATATTAACTTCGGCGGTTTGTTTTCTAACTGCGAAACTGGCGCATCGGGCCACGGGTCAGCCGGTTTTGCGGGCGATAGGGCTGGTGCTGCTGACGGTGGCGGCTTCGAGCAGCTTTTATTGCCTGTGGCCTTATCGAGGATATGATTTTCCGATGGGTTCCGGCGGCGTGCTCGGCGTTGTGGCGGTGGTGTTTTTGCGGAGCCATTTTGCGATGCTGGGCACCTTCATACTGATTGCAGCCACGTGGATTGTCGGGATTGTTCTTTTAGCGGACAGTGTTATTCTGGCGGTGGGGCGCCGGTTTAGTTTTGTGGCCAGGAAGATGGTTGGTGTGGTGGTGCCGGCGTGGTTCCGCCGCGGGCCGACCAAAGGCGGAGAAGTTCTAAGCGAGATATGGCAAAAATTAAGTGCCAGGCAGAAACCCCTGCTCGCAGGGCGCGAGGTTTTGCGCTTCGACGGCACTGAAAGATTAACCGCAGAGGGCGCAAAGAGCGCAGAGAGAGGATTAAAATTAAGCTCAGCAATCAGCAGCGGCTCAGTGGTGAAAGACGTGCGCAGGCCTGCCCAGTCCTATGTGCCGGTGAGCTATGAGGATTATACCCTGCCTCCGCTGGAGTTGCTGGCTGAGCCGGAGTACGGTTTTGCTGCGGTGCAGGAGAAGGTTGTCAAGGCGAAGGCGGCAGCTCTGGAAAAATTGCTGTCGGAGTTCAGTGTTAATGCGCGGGTGGCTGCGGCGGACACCGGGCCGGTTGTAACGATGTTTGAACTGGAGCTTGCGGCGGGAGTTAAGGTCAGCCAGATTAGCACGCTTTCAAACGATATGGCTCGTGCGCTGGGCGCCGGTGCGGTTCGTGTTGTGGCTCCTCTGCCGGGCAAACATACGATAGGTATTGAGGTGCCAAACAGCGAGAAGGAAAAAGTCCGTATGAAGGATATGATGCGGCTGGCGCAGAATAGGCCGGAGGGAATGGAGATACCGCTGTTTCTGGGCAAGGATTCGTCGGGCGAAGCCCTTGTTTCGGACCTGGCGACGATGCCGCATCTGCTTATTGCCGGCACGACCGGCTCGGGCAAGAGCGTCTGTATCAATAGTATCATAACGGGCATACTTCTTACGAAGCGGCCGGACGAGGTGAAGGTGATTTTGATTGACCCGAAAATGGTCGAGATGACGGCGTTCAATACTATTCCGCACCTGATGTGTCCGATAGTTACCGAGACTGCACGGGCTGTCCAGATACTTGAATGGGCTACGGTGAAGATGGATGAGCGTTACGCCCTGTTGGCCGAGGCGAGGGTGAAGAATATCGCCGAGTATAATAGACTCGGCGCCGAGGAGATTATTAAACGGTTTAATCCGAGCAGTGCCGATGAAGAGGCGAAGATTCCGAAGAGATTGCGATACATTGTGATAGTAATCGATGAGCTTGCGGATTTGATGATGACGGCGGCGAAGGAGATAGAGGCATATATTGTTCGCCTTGCCCAGAAGAGCCGGTCGATTGGTATTCATCTTATACTGGCTACCCAGCGGCCGCAGGCGACGGTCGTTACCGGTTTAATAAAGTCAAATATGCCGACGAGGATAGGTTTTCGGGTTGCTGCGAGGATGGACAGCCGAATTATCCTTGACCAGAACGGAGCGGAAACGCTGCTCGGTGAAGGGGATATGCTGTTTCTAAAGCCCGGTACGAGCGATTTGGTGCGCGCGCAGGGTACTTTTGTCGATGAGGCGGAGATAAAGCGAATTACCAGGCATCTTAAGGAGTTTGCCGAGCCGCAATTCCATCCTGAGCTAACCGAGCTAAAGGGGTTGGATACGTCTGGCAGAGATAAGGATGAGATGTTTGACGAGGCGGTTCAGGTTGTTCTTCAGACGCGGCGGGGGAGCGTGTCACTGCTTCAGCGAAGACTCAATATCGGCTATGCCAGAGCTTCGCGGATAATTGAGATGATGGCCGCAGTAGGGGTGCTCGGCGAGTATAAGGGCAGTCAGGCACGGGAAGTTGTAATGACGCTCGAGGAGTATGAACGCGTCCGCGACCGGTTGGAATCGGCTGCCGAGGCGGGGTACGAAGGGGGGCAGCCGGAAATTGTCAGGGGTGAGGATTCAGCCGTCCGTAAGGACTCCATAGGAGAGCCGGATTATGTAAGGGAAGGGCAGCGAGGCTATGTCTCGGTTGATAATGAGGATGATTAAGAAGCCAGAAGTCAGATGTCAGATTTGTCTGTCTTTCGCTTTCTGTCTTCTGTCCTTTTTCTTTGGATTTGTGGTATAATTCGTATTTTTCCGGGGGAACAAGGATGGTAAAAAAGAAACCGGTTAAGTGGCCTGCGAGGGTCAGTAGAAGTCAGAAATCAGTAGGGCGGGCACTGCCCACCATATCTGTCGTCTGTCGTCTGAACTTGCAGGGAGCGGGAATAGATGGATTTATATACGGCGTTATTTTTGTTGCCGGGTTTGCTTGTTGGGCTGACAATTCATGAGTTTGCTCACGCTATAACTGCAAAATGGCTGGGCGATAGTACGGCTGAGAGGATGGGTAGAGTGAGCTTGAATCCCTTGCGACATCTTTCGCCGTTGGGGACGGCTGCGTTGTTCATTCTTGGGTTCGGCTGGGGCAAGCCGGTGGTCGTGAATATTTACAACTTCAAGAGGCCGAAGCTTTATTATCTTTTGAGTTCACTGGCCGGGCCAGGTGCGAATCTTGTTCTTTGTGCTTTGTCGCTTGGTATACTGTATCTTCGACCCCATTGGACGATAGAATTTATCTGCGTGAGTATCTTTTCTATCAATGCAATACTGGCGGTGATTAACCTTTTGCCTGTGCCGCCTCTTGATGGCAGTAAGATCTGGCCTTGCATCATACCGGGTATGAAGCCGACGGTGTCGGCAAAGTGGACAAGGGTTTGGATGGTGGTTTTGTTAGTCTGTCTTTTTTCGGGGGTGATAGATAAAATACTTGGTCCGGTCCTGGGTTTTCTCGCTTCACTGCTGCCTAACGGCTTTTGAAATTGGCTTTGATTGGGTTTGTATTGGGTTTGTTTTGGTATTTTATTGGCTTTAATTGGGTTTGATTGGGTTTGTATTGGCTTTGTATTGGGTTTGTTTTTATTGGCATCGTTCATAGTTCTTTGTTCGTAGTTCATTGTTTTAAAAGAAGTTATGTTCATTTTGGCTTTTCGGAAATTGGGTTTGTTTTGCATAAAAGAGTGTGTAAATGTGTATATGAGTATATGGGTAAATGGGTATATGGTTCGTGGTTCGTGGCTCGTGGTTCGTGGCTCGTGGTTCATTGGCAACGTGAATTTCAAATCTCAAATTTCAAATTGTACTGTCTCTCTACTATTGGGCGAACCTGCGCGTTTGAGTCGAAAATAGCGCTTGATTCTCGATACCTGATTCCTGTAACTCGATGTGAGAAAAGGAGATAAAAATTTTTTAGATTTTTAGATTTTGGTCGACAACTACCTGCAGATTTGATTGATTTTTAATCACGGATTTCACCCCCACTATAGTGAGATAACGCTTTCCTATCTTACGGGGCAAGCAGATTTCACTGATTTCACGGGGTTTTCACCACGAAGGACGCGAAAGGCACGAAGAAAAATAGCCACAGAGGGCAGAGAGAGAAAAAAGTTTATCAGGTAATCAGGCAAACAGGAAGTGGATATCAGGGGAACAGGAGAACAGGGGGTATAGCGTGCAGCGGATAGGGATGCTGGATACTCGTTAGTGAGGAGTGAGCTAAAGTGCCTAAAGTGAACTAAAGTTGGATGCTGGATGCTGGATAATAGATGCTCGATTCTGGATGCTGGATACTGGATGCTCGAAATCTGTCTCTCCCGTAGAGGATGGCTTACGCCACTGTCTCAAGCTAAAAAGTACCACCTGAGGGTGCAGGCGGACACCTTTAATTATCTGGACACCTTTAATTATCTCGGGCGGCTACGATGTATTGAAAGAGCCTAAGTAAAAAAGTTAAATACTTCAGGGTACTATTCTAATTTGTCTTCCTCTGCTGGGATATGTCAAGAGATAACCGCTATTAAGCCATTTGCGTTGTAAACATTTTTACCCAAATCGAAAGTTTATTCTGCTATGAAGATAGCGTTTTTACGACTGTTTGACAGATAAATGTTGATTGGGCAACATGATAGAGCAAATAAAACACGATTTTCCAACATCCAGGCCAACTCGACGCAGAATTCAACTGTGCCCACCCCAAAAAATATATGCCTGAGCAAAAACTCAGGCAGCCTGCACAAGGCTTCGCAACTTTTTCTTCTGTTTCTCTTTGACCCGGCCTAACGCCATAGTCAACAT
>JAUVYQ010000244.1 GCA_030603035.1 Phycisphaerae bacterium
CCTGAACAACGTGATGTAACTGACATCGACCATGTAATTGAGATAGTCAAATCATTACAGGAAACCAACGTCGTATCATCCCCGTTGAATCCTTTTGCTTTACCAATCGGTGCGGGCCTTGCCGGTATCATCGCAATGCTCGAATCCTTACGTCGTGTTGAAAAAGGCAAACGCAAATATGCTGAACATGAATTGAGTAACAACAATAAAAATCATTCTTAAGGAGAAAATTTACTGTGAATCTGTTTATGAAAAATAATTTGATGTTCCCGACGATGTTTACGATCGCAAATTCCATGCCCTTCAGTCATCGTTACGTTTCAGTCAAATTCGGTCCTGGCATACTCGATGCACGTGGTTCGATTGGTGGTGTTACCTTTTCTAAGAACTCCACCAGCCACTACATGCGATCCAGGGTAAAACCTGTTAACCCGAATACCGAACGTCAAGACGATGTGCGGTCCGGCGTTGCCGAAGCTACGACTCGATGGTCTCAAACTTTGAACAATGCTTCACGCATACTCTGGAACGAATACGCGGCCGGTGTTACCATGCCAAATGTGTTGGGCGAAGCAGTCCACATTTCCGGATTTAATCACTACATTCGCAGTAATGCGTTTCGTATCTCGCTCGGCTTTGCCGCCATCGATGCAGCTCCGGCAATCATGGAGATTCCAGCCCAGGACCCGTCACTTGCTATTGCTCCATCAGCGGGTGCCCAACAGCTTAACGTTTCCTTCGATGACACTATGGACTGGGCTAACGAAACCGGCGGCGTATTGTTTGTTCACCAGGGCAAGCCGCAAAATCCTCAAAGGTTTTTCTTTGGAGGCCCGTATAGATGGTGCACCTGTGTTGGCGGCGATGATGTAACTCCACCTGTAACACCTGAACCCGCACCGGCGGTTTTTCATATCACCGAGTTGCAGAAACAATGGATCTATTGCCGAATCCAACGTGCCGATGGCAGGCTAAGTGAACCGTTCAGAGCCGAAGAATTCGTAGGTGCATAGACTTTCGCTCTTTCAAATATGAGAGGGTAGCTTATGGTTGCTCCATTTCGAGCATGGCCATACGCGGCACTTGCAGTCGTTAATTGGCTATACACAACCCCCAGTCTTTTCTGTTGGGTTGTCTTTCGACATCCAATGGATCAGGATGTCAAACCACCACTCGCAAAATGGATCGTTACTGTCGATGGCGTTCCGAAAACCCCGGCAAGTTCTACATGGATCGATGAATGGACTTTACTTTTAACGATTACTCTTGATGGTGTTAAGCCTGCAGTTGTTTACGTCGAATACGATGGACCCCATGCAGATCTGCAGACCACTTGGGGAAAACAGTGGGAACCCTGGGGACCGATACTGGCAACATCATTCCAAGTTATCCCTGCTGGTATTATTGTAACCTGGTCCGGTTCTATCGCAACAATCCCACCAGGTTGGGTTTTATGTGATGGTAACAACGGCACACCGAATCTCAGCAATCTTTTCATTCGAGCTTGCACTGACCCGGCTGCAATCGGTAATACAGGTGGAGCCAATTATAACACTGCAACTTTTACAGGAGACGGACACACTCACTCAGTTAATATTTTGCCGTTATTCCCAATGGCAGCCGGTACCGATGCTCGACCAGCCATCCAATCGACACAGGTTACTGGCACAACCGACTCTTTTAGCATTTTGAATAAGTTTTACAAACTTGCTTACATTATGAAGGTCTGACAAATGTTAAATCTTATTATCGCAATTCGTGGAACCGTTGATGATGAGAACGAAGCTCATCGAATCCTGACCTACATCGATGATGTCCTCGATTTGCATCCTGAAGATGAGCTCAAAGCTACATGCCAGTGCAGCCAACAAATCACCAACGATCCAATATCAGAACCGCCATAACTTTTGTATATCAGGCTGGCCATGCTTGCCTGGTAAATAGCTCTTTCCAATTTAGTCGCCTTATGCGACTGGTAACGACCCGGGCTGTGTTGTTACAGCCCGGGCTGATTAAAGTCAAACGGCGTAGGCTGCCGATGACAATAATATCCCTGATCAGGATAGAGCTCTGCTGGAGAGCAACTCGAGCGGGTCAGGGTGGTCTTAGCAGACTTTCGTATGTCTCGCTTAAGCCTGGGAGCTCTGACAGGCTCCCAGGTCCCTTTACCTGCTATGACCCCAAAGCGTTAAACTCCACGAAAGTCGTTTTGCATGGATGACTTAGATCTAAAACAACCGACACAAACTATCGACAAAGGTCCGCGCTCTGTATTTCCACTTGAAGACAAGAGAGACAACTTCCCGCTCTTCCCAGCCACCGACATTCACGATTGGTATTTTCGGCCCTATGCAGAACGGTTACCGGCAGTCGAAGAACTTTATCAGCAAGTAGATTCACGGGATTTTCAAAATAAGCTGGAAAAACTTTCTTACTGTCATACCTCACCGCATTATTGTCGAGACAAAGAATGTACCAAAGCCTGGATCGAGACTCGAAGATGTAACGATCGATGGTGTCCGGTTTGTGCCGGAGCTCGCCAGGCATGGGCGGCTGATACGATCGCAGATAAGTTCGAGCAGATCCAAAACCAAAAAATGCTTGGCCTTACCCTCGCGGCTTCCGACTTTTCATTAAC
>JAUVYQ010000111.1 GCA_030603035.1 Phycisphaerae bacterium
CGGTATGGCCCTTTGCCGCTTCCTTAACGACGCCCACCATCTCCAGATCAGCGTCCCAGTTATCGAACTGGGTTGCCACCGCAATCGCATCCAAGCACCCACCGACGGAAGTAAAGCATGCAGAACGCATGGCAACAACCAGCCTTACCCTCGGCTCAACAATGGACTCCTCCACAAAAAGTCGCGACTCTCGATATAGAAGCTGGCACTCGTCGGGGTTTATCTTGTGATAGCGATGCGGGCCGGACGGAGCCTCGAATAGGCCATGTTGGCGAAAAATAAACTCGCCTAATATGCCGCTTTCACGATGCAGGGATATAAGCATCACATATGGGTCAAAGTGACCTGCATACACGATTGATCGCCTCTCTACTTTCGCTAATGCAGCCGAAGCGACCGCGAGATCGAGACACCTGCAAAAGCCAAAGTTTGTGCAGGCAAACAAGTCAGGAGCGCCAGCCCATGCCCGCTTGAATTCTGCTTTCCGTGCTCTCGCTTTTAGCGAGGCAAATGCCGCACCCACTATCTCAACGAAGGTAAGGGTAGATTCGATGGCAACATAACCTTTATGCCTCTTATAAATACCTATAGAATAAGCGGGATAACGATCTGGATTGCCGCGCATTTGCCGCGGGTTGCTAAAAAGGAGAACGCGGCCGTTAGGCAGATCGCGGATTACCGGCCTTAGCAAAAGCAACACGAAACCCCAAAGCGTGGAAAAGTCATATCCAATTCGGTATAACAGCTCAATAAACCGAGAGTCGCTTGCGTTCGACCGCTCGGAGAAAAAGGGGGGGCGATCACCACGACGCTTGCGCAGCATGTAGCTTTTTTTAACTACCGCCTCATTCCAGAGAACCCGCTTAAGAATTTCCGGCTGAAGAATCATCGATTGGCCAGCAGGAGATTGGCCAGCTCCCTGAAACAACCGCCCCCCCCTCGCTGTTTGCACTGAAAATGCACGGCAGCGAAGCATTCGGATACCGCATCCGCCGGTGCGGCAGCCAAGCCGGCTAGCTTGAGCACCTCCAAATCATTTAGATCGTCACCGATATAGGCGAGTTCGTCCCACTTCAAGCCCCTTTCCACCAATATAGCCTCAACAATCTGCAGCTTATTACTCGCGCCTTGTCGCAGGACATCCACCTTAAGCTTGTTTGCGCGACGGGATACAATTTCCGTGTCCTCCGCAGTGACAATACCCACCAACACGCCTGCCGCGCGTAACAGCTCCATGCCTTTTCCATCGCGCGTATTAAACCTTTTCAGTTCGTCGCCACTGTTAGAGTAATACATACCGGCGTCCGTCAGGACTCCATCCACATCTGTAAGCACAATCTTTATCTTCTTTGCTCTTTCAGCGATATTGCCTGAACGAGATCGTCTTGAGAGAAGATGCTCGACGTGTCGCCAGTCCTCCGGTTCGTCGATTTCGGTGAAAGAGTCTGACGCCATTTGATAGGTGGCGATGTTTCCATGCAAACGACACCCACTTTGCAGCAACCCCGCCCGACTCATTATGTAGAACGCGCCATTTTCTACTTCGTATCCAACGAAATCCTGCCTACGTGGTCGCTGCTGAGGGTCGTAATTCACCGGGCGAGCCAATCCGCAGTCTGTTGCGGCCCAGATGAAGCGTTTTTGCACGACCGTGGAAAGCAGGCTGTCGCAGCCCGTGCCCCTGAACTTCGTGAGCGCCGCAAGAAGCTCCTCGCTTTTGAGCAGCGGGCTTGTTGCTTGAATCAGAACGATAGTCTCGCACTCTGAGGTTCTTGCAAACTCTAGCAATGCCGATTCCGTTGTTGCAGTGTCAGTTGCCGTCTCCGGTGACCGCCCCACCACCCTAAGCTTGGGCAGACAAAGTGCATGGGCTGCAGCTGCGATTCCGGGGTCGTCGGTGGATATGACCACGCAATCTATATCTGCGCAATCGGACGCAGCCTTCGCCGTCCAATAAATCAGCGGCATCCCTCCGAGCAGGCGTATGTTCTTGCCGGGAATGCCCTTGCTGCCTCCCCGGGCGGGAATGAAGGCTACGGTTCCTGATTTCATGGCATCAGCGCTTTTTCCACTTCAGCTTTGCACGCTGCACCGTCTCGACATCAAGTAATTCGCTTTTCTTATAGCTTAGGGCCTTTGAAACGTTCATGAGGTCTCGGCAAAGTCGACGCATACCATCTGGCTCAAGTGAAGCCGCGTGATCCGTGCCTTTCCAAGTGCGATCCAGCGTGAAATGTCGCTCAATCCACGTTGCGCCCAAGGTCATCGCCGACACATCCGCCGCGATGCCGAGATGGTGTCCTGAAAACCCAATCTCTTTGACGCGACTACCGTATCTCTCGATTAAACGGCGGATTTCATAAAGACAGATATCCTCGAACGCCACTGGGTAACCGGAAGTGCAGCTGTAGATTACGACATCCTTAGCTCGTCCCATTTCCTCAAAAAAGCTGACGATTCGCTCCTCCTCATCGTGCGTGGTCATACCGAAAGAAAGATGGATCTCCCCAGTGTAATTTTCGCATAGGTAGCTAAGCATCTCGAAATGCAGGTTACAAGCGGATGGAATTTTGATAAGCGATGGGTTGATCTCTGTGATTTCCTTAGCGGAAGTGAGATCCCACACTGAGGTGCTATATTCAACACCGAACTCTTCGCACCATGCCTTCAGCTGCTTGTGCTGCTCCACATTCAGCTCTAAAAACTCCCGATGCTCGCCATAGGTCCTTCCGTAGGCGTGCATCGCGTTGGGGTGCGGCGCAGCGTATTGCTCGGGAGTAAGAAGTTCTTTCGGTGAGCGTTTTTGAAACTTCACTACGTTAACCTTACAAAACATAGCTGCGATCATTATCATTTCACGAGCAATGCCCATGTCACCTTTGTGATTGCATCCAATTTCTGCGATGATTTTTGCTTTCATATTACAAGAAAAATAAACTAGAGGAGGTCAGCTTCGTCGAGGATGCTTTAACTCAAAAAATAGGCACCCGCAGAGCAGACCGAAAATCGAAGCCCCAAACCGCGTCCCGAACACATTACCAGATAGAGAAAGAACGCAAAAGCACAATAGAGCAGTAGCCACCGGTATCATTACTTCTCGCTCAACATCCCACCAAACGGTAGTCGCGGATCGCTTGAATAATGAACAAAGCTTATTAACCGCCGCCACCAATGTCCACACCATAAAAAAGACACCCATGATACCCGCATGGAAATATATAGACACTTGCGTGTTGTGTCCAGCTATCCATTCCGGATACGTAAACCTCAGGTGGCCGACGTATGGCGCCAGCTCCGATTGATACTGAGAGTCCCAGACGTATTCATGGCCAAATCCTACTCCAGCGATAGATTGAGCGGCGCTCGCTCCTGTGACAGCAAGCATGCCCTTGGCCTCCGCAATCCGCGTCAAATAGGTAGGATCAACGTTGGTTTTTGAAGACTGGAACGCAAATAACCTGCCGCGCAGTCCCTCGATCAAATCGGGGTTTAGCTTCACGCTAATAATCAAACCTAAAAACATTACTACTCCAAAAATTGCCGAAGCCCAAAGCCCTTGCTGGGATTGCCGGCCGCTGCTGCCTTGAAAATACTTCCAAGCTGAGTATGCCAGCAAGAATATGAAACATACGACAATAGCAAGATAGAGTGATCTTGTTTGACTCACTATCGCCAGAACCATGGCGCCAGCCAATGCTACTACATACCACCAATTGAGTCCCCTCCGAGTAAACACGACCCCGAAACTTAAACCGAACATGGCTGCCCAACCAGGCGATAGTATCCTATAACGGACCATTCCAACGGTAAGATCCCTTAAGACCAGCGCCTCCACTACCATCCAGACCGATGAAACAAGCGCAGCCAGAAGCACCCAATTCGCCAATTGCAATCGCCCGAGCTGCGGATGGAGGCTCGCCAGCGCAGAATATGCAACGCCTATTCCAAGCGTGAACAGAATAAATGGGAGCGCAACCCGTAAGCTTTGTGCAATTGGCACCGAGTGCACTAAAGACATGCCCACGCCCCAAACACAAACTGCCACGGCGAGAGTTCCAAATAGTAGTGACCTAGTGGATAACATACTAGGACGCAGCTGAAAAATCGCCGCGCCAGCTCCCAATGCAGCGAACGCCAAATAGGCGACCTGCAATGCTGATCCACCTGTTTCAGCACCTTTGTAATCAAGCGAGAAGGCAAACGCAAATAGTATAGCCGAAAAAAGCGCGCTGCGTGCAGGCTTTGATTTATATGTCCCTTGAATATTCATTTATGATTACATTTCCATAGCACTCAATTGTTTTTCTCCTCGCCACCTCCGCCGCCCTTGCCCCCATTGCCTCCCATTCATTTACTGCGGAAAGGCGCGTATGACACGCCGACTCGAAAGCGGTAACTATATCGTTTTCATCATCAGACTGAAAAAGAATACCAGTGCCAGTCTTTTTCACCACGTCGCCGACTACTCCATGCGCGGACGCCAATAGCGGTATCCCCGCAGCCTGCGCCCTAGTTTGGGTGCCACTCGACACGAGAAACGACTTTGGGTATGGGGCAACAACATAATCCGCAGCGCAAAAGTGCATTGAAACATCACCCTCTTCTATGCGTTTGTTGTAAACCTTGAGAGATACTTTATGATTTCGAATAAGACCGTTTATCGCCGGTTCTATATCTGCCGCAATTCGACCAGAAATCAAAATCACTACCTTAGAAGCATATACTGAAGTTGAGAGAAACTTATCACATGCGTCAAAAAAGGTTGACGCCACTTTTCGCCGATTCAGCTCCCCAAACAACAGAAAAACGAGACTATCCTGCGGCAACTTTAGCCGAATGCGACACTCGTTCGCACTCATTATAGGAAATTCGTCTGGATCCCAAGGATCGGGAAGATAAACGACGGGGCCCGATTGAACTTCATCTTTCGCGAATACGGGGGCCGAAACAAATACCTTATGAATTAAGTGCGAGCTGAGAACAAACTTCCAAAAGGCAGAATGAGGCAACCTCTCAAAATTGCTATAAAGATAATAATTCACCCAAAGCTTTATAGAGGCGCCTTTAAGCAGGATTGATAGCCTAAGCAAAGACCCGAGGCGCCCGTCCGCAGTAAGGACATAAAGAATATTCACTCGCTCGCGTTGGCAGCGCCTTACAATTTTAAGGCATTGATTTAGAGTAAGCTTCGTCTCGACTTCAAAGGGAACATTGGCAACTGAAAGCACCTTTGCAACATAACGCAGAATGACAGGACGATGTCCAGTGGTGCCTGGCTCTAATAATAAAATTTTCATGTTTTTAAGGCCAATGCCCGCAAGAACCTAGAGTATTCGAAAAACTTTAATCCTTTGTAGGCTGTCCATGGATAAATAGTGAACAAGCCGCTAAGCAATCCAGATAGCGGAGCTCCTAAAACACCAAATTGAGGTAACAACAAATAGAGGAAAAATATATTAAGACATCCACACGCAATCGTAAATGGCCAGAGCGGATTCGAGCCCGACGCCAAGATGAAATTTCCTACCGCTACCGACGCGCCGAGCAGTAGCAGATCAATCGCCATCACAGTTCTAGTCACAATCCCTAAAGGCGCGATTTTAAATAAGGCTTCGAAGAAGATAGGGGCTAAGCCAACAAACCCCACAAGTAAAAGCGCCTGAACCGTGATTGCCGAGCCAATGCATTTTCGGGAGAGGCAGTAAGAGTCACGAAATTTTCCTTGGCCAAGAAGGGCGGTGTATTTAGGAACAGAAGGGATTAATAGCTGAAGCGCTGCTAAATTAGCAAAAGCACAGATTTTATATGAAACGAAAAAGGGAGCCACTGCTTCTGTGCCAATGCGCAAGCCCACCATAGGGGCTTGGAAAGACGAAATAAAATAGCCGCCTACGCTCACAAGCCCAAGAGGAATCGCAATTTTATACAATAACAAGATGGATTTCCTTCGGACCGGCGCCACTTCCCGCTGAGGCGCCTTTACGCTAATTACACGTTTTGCAAACAAAGCCAAAGCCAGTTTCTCCGCACTGCAAGTCATAAGAACCCAGATTGCCATGGCAACAAGCTCATATCCGGCAGCGATTACCAGAAATACACCAATTATCGACAATATTTGCTGCGCTGAGTTTATTAAGCGCGTCGTTGCAACCATTCCTAGCCCATCGAGAAGTGCTGCGTTGGGCCTACTTGATAGCCGAACAATCGCACTAACGCCAAGAATGCAAACCGCATGCGAATTCCCCATGGATGCAAATTGCAGAACAAAAACCGAAACCAAGATGATCGAGATACCGCATGCAATCTGATTTGCGAGTCGCGCTAACGACATCACTGACAATAGAGTGCCTGCGTATGGCAACAGTTCTCCTATATCTCCACGAGCCACTGAAGATCCGTTCGAGCGGCCTGAAATGAATGCGATTTGACGAGCCGAAACGATGCTTATGCCAAAATCAGCCAAGCCGGCTAAACCTATAACAGCCTGGGCGGAAAGCCAAATGCCCGCCTTCGCCATACCTATTTGCTCTATCAAATAAGGAACCAGAATCAAAGCACCCACTGCGCCCACAATTTGGTGCAGCCAGCCGCTTATCGTTCCCGCATTTAAAAAACGTAGCATTTTAGACCGCATCAAAAGAAGGCTCGGTCAGGCTCTGCGCGATGCATTGGTAGTCGCAAGCTGTTTTCTCAATCGTATAGCTAGACACATCCCGCGGACACCGCACTTGATCTAGGGCCCTTAGGATGGCAGCAGAGAAATCGTCCGCCTTGCTAACCTGAACTAACTGAACGTTCTGATATTCTCGCGCAAACTCGAAGGGCCCTATCTGAGACAATACGACAGGAATGCCTGTTGATAACGCCTCGATCAGGGCGACGGAAAACCCCTCAGACAGCGAGGGCATTACGTAGACATGCGACGCAGGTATTAACACATGAATATCAGATCGAGGTCCTAGCCATTCCACTTGTTGCTCTAGAGAATGATTTCGAACGAAAGATATAAGTTCCTGAAAATACGCTGGATCTTCAATTAAGCCCGCGAATAGCACCTTTAAAGCAATTCCTCGCTCCTTCAAGTGTTGCAGCGCCTGCAAGGTGGTCATTTGCCCTTTCAGTTGTGAAATACGCCCAACCTGAATAATTGTATTCTTCTTGCTACACTCTTTGGAAAACGCAAATTTCGCAGTATCAATACCATTTGGAATCACAAAGGCAGGGGCGGGCAGCCAAACACGTTTTTTGTAATTCTCCTTAGCTCGAGCGGCGACTGATATGGTGGCTGCGGATAGAAAGCTAAAAACATTTTCGAGAAGACGAAATTTTAATGGCTTAAAGTCATCTTGAGAGGCGTCATGCAGCACAGTAACAACACGTATTCCGAGTATCGCGCCAACAGCTCTCGCATAAAAAGATGGTATCAAGCTGTGAGCGAAGACAACTTTGCACCGCGACTCAAGTAATGAGCACATCAGCCATATAAGTCGTCCAATCGAACTCTTTTCCGACGGCGGAAGCATTACAAGCACCCCCACTTGTTCGATCTTTTTTATTTCAGGGAGAAAATTTTCCGCTGCTGGCGCCAAAGAAAGCACCGGGGGCTTAAAATGCATGTGATCAGCATGCACCCGACTGAGCGCAATCACTAGCATTTCCGCGCCAGAGTAACGAGGGCGCAGTATTAAATGTGCAAACTGCATCATAGGCTACGCGTTTTCAAAATTCTCGCAGGAACTCCACCGATAACCACATTTGCGGGAAAATCTGAAACTACGACCGCACCTGCCGCGATGATCACGTCAGAGCCAATACTGACGGGACCGCAAATCGTGACATTTATCCCAGCCCAAACTCGGTCACCAATCTCGACTGGGCCAGGAAGGTTCGAGTAATTTTTAGTATCATGTGTGCCTGATATTATGGTTAGATTTTTTGATCCCAAAAAATTACTCCCAATTTTCACGCTACTGTAGTTCCAGACTTGCGTGTTTGCACCTATCACACAGTCAGAGCCTAATACAAGATTTCCTCTCTTGTAGATGAATAGCCCCGTTTGGATCTCAAGATTCCTCCCAATGATGTATCCATAACGCCGTAGTAAGGCCGACTTAACCGCTCGAACCATTCGCGGCTCGCTTCCACTTGGCACGCTTATTAGGTTAATTAACGCAAAGACGAGTTTTGTTATTAATGATCGGATATAGTGCATATTAGACGGCTTTTTCTTGCTGAATAGAATCTATGAATAGGAACAGCCATCAGTGCCTATCTGCGTGTTCTGTGGTTAAAACAATTGACGTTAGGTTAGAGCATCTTCCCGATCACCGGCAGAACAGTGCGGGCGCGGGATTGCCAGGTTTGTAGTTTTTCCAAACGAGCGCGGAGCCGCTTGTAGTCGGAACCCGAAAGGCGCGAGGCCTCGGCCTCGAGGGCGCTCTCCGCCGCCTCCATCCGCTGGTCTTGTCGTTGAAGGTAGGGCGTGAGCCGCTCCCGCAACAGGGTGCCCAGGAGCTGGCGCAGCTCGGTGGTCGCCACCCAGCGGG
>JAUVYQ010000139.1 GCA_030603035.1 Phycisphaerae bacterium
TTGCAAGCTCGTGCCGCCAGGTGAAGCCCGATAGATCGCGGTTATTGGAGCGGTACGCCATAAACACGGCGTGCCGATGACCTGTTCGACAATATACGTTCCTTCAGGCGGCGCCGGGCCTGGTGCAAGCGGGCATTCGGAAATGCCTGTAAAAAACAGTAACATTTTTAGCGGAGTTTTTCCCGCGGCCCACGTCCCGGGCGTACAGGCGGCACAATCGATTCCATATTCGGGAGTTTTAAGGACCTGACCCATTTTTCAACCTGTCCGGGAAAAAAAAGTCGGGTCAATTTTTGGAGGTGGGCGTTCTTCGGCAATGTAGGCATCGTAAACCTGGCGTTCGACTTCGTCGAGCGAATTTCCGTCGTCGAGCGGTTGATGTAAAAAATAAGCGTTCAAAATTGCTTGAGAACGCTGGTTTGTTTTTGATAAGTTTACGACGAAATTCCAGGAGCCTACGGACTCCCACTCTGAGGAAGTCTCATCCCGTGCCGGTCTGAGACTGACGTTCTTGGCGGTGCCAAAAACGCCGACGAGGCGGCGGCCTTTTAGAGCTGCGATCATGTCGCAGGCGTCGTCAAGCGAGAATTCCAAAATGTTGCCTGGCTTGACTGCATATCGTGCAATATGCTTTGCAGATTTTTCGGAATCCTCGACGGCTCGGATATCAACTATTTTTGAATCACCCGTTATATCGTTCCACAGCGTAACCAATTCGCTGTGCAGCAAAAAACGGCCGCTTATTAAAACGTGCAAATGCGGATGCCAGAAACCGTCAGCTTTAGATTTTTTGATTTGGAAAAACCACATTCCGCCGAGTACTCGAGACGAGAAAAATTTTCGTTTGCGTAGCTTTTGAAACGACTTGTACAGGTGGTCGATTTGCTCGTTTAGATCCAGATCCGAATGCTTGATTGTCAAGGTAAGCAATTTTGGATATTTTGTACGGTCAAGCCATGTTTTAGCCTGGGCCGTGATGAATTGTTGTCGCGATTCATTGCAGATCGGGCAATGCCGAATGTGGCAAGAAGAGGCTTTGACTCGAACTTCACCGGTTTCCCTATGCCTGACGAACCAAGCTAATTCGGAGCATCTATCTAATCTATCCAAAAAATCACCGTCTGATCTCTTGCCCAAAAGGAGGTAAATCTCTCTGATTTTCTGGATTTCTACAAAATGCTTTGACCCTTTGAAGGCTCTATACGATGACGAGAGCGTTGCGCCGTCAGTTGTTTCTTTGGTATGAACTAAAGGATTCAAAATCGAACCTCCGTTTTCGATGGCGGCGGGCCTATCGCAACCCGCCGCCAGACTGCTTAGCCGTTTGTGAGCCGCTCCGGTTGCTCTCCAGCAGAGCCGTATCCTGCTCACGAGTTGATATTATTCCAGACTCTTGACCGCGTTGTCAAGGTCCGTTTGGTTTGGGTGCATATAAATTTGTGTGCTGGCAAGATTCTTATGGCCTAATAACTCCATGACGACACGCACAGGGGACGTACGCATCAATCTTGATGCAAAGGTGTGCCGGAGCATGTGAGGTGTCACACGTCGCCCCAGGACCCTCTGAGCGGCTCCCTTGATGATCCGCTGGATCTGCACCGTCGTTACCGGGTGGCGATTGTCGGCCCCTGGTACCGCTGGACAATCGCCGCAGGCTGCCGGACGATACCAGCAGGATTCCCAGCAATCGGTTATTGCCCCTGCTAAACGTGCAGATATCGGGATGATCCTTTCGGCCTTTGTTTTTGTGTACTCTGCGTCTATCGACAGCCGGAGTAACGGTTTATCGAATTGGCATAGATCCGATATCTTCAGCTTGACGACTTCACCAACTCTTAGGCCGGCATCTAACATCAGCAGGACCACCAGCCGATTCCGGAAAGCACGCTTTTCCGGTAAGCCACGTAAATACCCTGGGCAAAACGCGTAAAGCAATTTTTCCGACTCCTGAACTGACAGGGTTTTTGGGGCGTTTTGTGTCATAATTCATCCTTTCAGCTAAAGCAACATTTCCTGATCATCGAAACATACCTAAATAAACATCGGCTGTCAAGGCAAACACACATAAATAAATAAACATTTTTCTTGCCGATCGGCATCTTAAAGGTTGCATAATCGACAGAAAACAACCTACCCGCATTTTTGGCCCGATAACACTTACCGCGGGCCGGGGCTACAGGGGAGCTACGCCGAGACATCCAGAACGCATCGCATCGTCTACGCCGTCGCAACGCCGGGGGCAAACCGGCCCTTCGCGGCGACAACGGAGCCGCTTCTAAGCAGGCAAAAACACTGGCCCCGATGAAAGAGAGCCGGGTTGGTTTTTTTGCCCTCCCGTGAAGCGTTGCCCGGCCGGCAGGCCACCGGGCGCCTTTGCCGGCGAGCCTCGCGAGCCGGAGCTTTTGGGACGTGAGTAAAAAACAGCGGTAATTAAATAGCGGCGGCTTGAAGCCGCCATCCTTGCCCGGGCGCTAGCTGTTTTTTAGGTCGCTTACTTGAGCTGCTGAGGCTTTGCTTTTCTGGCAGATGAATCACGGCACCGCCCGCACTGCCAAAAAGCAAAGCCGCTCTGGTCATAGCTTCAAGCGACCGGCTCACGTCCCGTAAGAACAGGTTTTTTTCCCGTGCTGTTGTTGTTGGGGAGCGAAGCGGGGACGGCGGAGCGCAGCGGAGCCGTGTAAAAAAAGCCGCGGCTTGTTATGATTGCAGTCCTCGGCGTGCGCGCAGAGTTCAGCCGCGGCGGGGGGGAATGGGGGGGGGCCGATTTTAGGCCCCCCCCGGAAACCCATCATGTGCAGAGTGCCGCGGCGATTCCCGTGAAAGGGGCGGGCCGTAAAATAGGGGGCCGTTGGCACGAGCTTGCGTAAGCAAGCGTAATGCCAACGGCATCGACGCTGGAAGCGATACGCATGCCCCGCCGCCGTTTTGCTTTCCGGCGGCGATGCGATGGTGGAACCTGGCGATGAGAACTGGCTTTCGTGCGACTGTGCCCCGCCGCCGTTTTGTTTTCCGGCGGCGATGCGATGGGGGCGGTGTTTGATTCGGGCGGGCGGGCGGGTGAAAGTAAATTTTAATCGTAACCGCAAGCAAAACTGATTTTGGAATTTTCCTGGTTAACGAGTTTAACGCTTTAAACCGGCAAGCAGTATCAACGGGGATCAGGGAATACCGTCAATGGAAAAATTTTTGAGAAATTTTTTATACTGCAAATTTTCGGGGGCATATCTGGTTGCAAAAAAAGGAGATCGGAGCTTAGAAGCGAAGCTGATACGGCTTTTTTTCAGGTCCTGCCGGCTAAACCCAGATTTCGAGGTAACAGGCCGCAGGCGGCCCTGTGGTGAAGCGATTCCCGGGACCTGGGAAAGCTAACTTGCGATAACTTTGATAGGATTGTTGATGTGCTCGGTTTTATGATCACTGCGGAGCATGTTTTTGAGATTTGCTCTCTGGTTGTCTAAAGAATTGCGGTTGATGTGGTGTGTAATCATGTTAGCCGGTGTCCTGGCGATAAGCCGATGCATGTACAACTTGAACACCCGCCTGGGGCCGGTGATCATTGTGTAGGCATACCAAGATCTCCTTTTCCGCTCGACCTCCCATTTGTATTTGATGAGGTTGTCGAACAAATCCGAGTCAACAAGTGCGAACTTTTCTTGACCGAGATATATTTTTCGTGGGCGGCTCAAGCCTTTGTGAGCTTCTTTTTAGCGATTACGACGGTTTGCTTTACGCCGGTGCCGGCTCCGTAAAAAGCCAAGAGCGTTGTCAGTACGCTCAAAGGATTCACGGTGCCGGCTGAAGCGATTGCGAATGCATTTTGAAGGATCAGTTTTCGCAAGCGTTCTTCCTGGTCCAAAGTTGTGAGCTTTAATTCGTACTTTGCGACGAGCGTATCAAGCTCGATTTGAATCTCTGCCCTGGTTAGCTTGTTGGCAGGGTCGAGGGGGCTGGACACCCTGGCAGGACATCCAGCCGCCCACAAGACCGTTGCCATAGCGAAAAAGAAAGCGATAATCGTATGAACATTTTTGAGAATGAATTTTTTCATTCTAAAAATTATCCCGATTCGTCGATGTGAGTTGTAAAGTGGCTAGTCATGGTAACGTCTGCCAAATCTTCAACTTTAGCCTTGACCGCGGCAATAGCCACTCTTGCGGCGGCTTCGTCGGGAACCACTTTACGTAAAGTTATGGTTACAATCATTTGGTCCATGATAAAAACTCCTTTCAGGTTTTCATAATATATGCAAGCGAATGATATGGCGGTAAACTTGAGCCGTTGTTGGTTGTGCCGGTACTTGGATCCACTGACGAGACCGCCGAGATGTTAGCTCCGCCGGCGATGCTGGCACCGACACCTACAAAATGGCTGTGTCCATCGCCGGTAAACGCGTGATTATGATTGACGGCCCCGCCGACGGCATCGACGGCGTAAGTATCACCGGCACCCACGAGGAATTTATTACGCAAATCCGGCGAACCACCAGCCCCGTCGCATAGAATGAAACCGGATGGGATCGATGCGATTGAGCCGAACCATTGAATTATTGCGCCTGATGGTAGTGCTGGCATGATTTTAAACTCCTAAAAATTGAATATACGCCAAAGCGTAGTAAGCTGGCAAGCCATTTTTTGCGTCGGTTGTTCCGGACGCCGGCACATTGTCGGTGATATGGTGGATCCCCATGCCTGATTGGATGGAAGCACCGGCACCAAAACTATGGGTATGGCCGTCGCCTGTGAAATCATGATCGTGATTAACGGCTCCACCGGTGGCGTGAACAGCATAAGTATCGCCACTACCCGGAATAAACTTATTCCGCAGGTCTGGCGTGCCATTCGTTCCGTCGCACAACTGCCATCCCGATGGGATGTTGACAATGGAGCCTACCCAACTAACAATCGAACCGATTGGACTAGGCAGCACAAAAGGTATCATCTCGGAACGGCTCCGAGAGTCGACCGTCTGCTCTTAAGATTCGAGCGTAACACCACTGGTGTTGACCTTCAGCAATAGCGAAAGCCACGGGCCCCACATATGGGCTAGCGGTCGGAGCTCCGGTTACGCCATTGACTCCGCCCTTTAAACGCCACGGACCGGCAAAGAAGTTACGCTGTGCGTTTTGCGGTTGCCCCTGGAAGAAAAATATATGGGCTCCGGTTTCATCAGCCCAGTCCATTGTGTCATCGTAGGCGTAGGTGATTTGCTGTGTTGCCTCTGATGCTGTTATTGCGAAAGTTGGATCTTTTGCAGGCAGTTCAAAGACCACCGGTCCGGCATCGATGAGAGCGATGCCAACTTGTTTGCGGATCATGTTTGATCGCAGGTAGTGATTGAAACCCGACAGGTTGATAGTTTCGCCGAGCTTGTTTTTCATTGCAACGTTTGAAGCGTACAGACCCCACGCTATACGTTGCGCAGCAGTGAGCGTCTGAGCCCAGCGATCGGTAAGGAACGCCATAGCTGCTCTGACAACCACCTGCAAGTCAGAGTTTGGATTAACGGGGGTTGTTCTGGCACGTACATAATTGCCAGACCGATTTCGGGCGTGCGTATTACCTGCGATGCTTCCAGACATCTGGACAATTCCGCCGCCATATTTAACTAACGCCATGAGAAAAACTCCTTTCAATTAAAAAAAGGCTCGATGCCACTCGCTGACATCGAGCCTTTACGGAAGTCAACCGACACGGATCGGTTGTATTTGTATACTTGTATACAGGCAGGACCTGAAAAGTCAAGGAAAAAATTTACGATTCATATTTGACGAGCACGTTTACGCGGTATTTTGTGCTGTACAAGCCTATAACTTTGTCGGGCGGGTATGGCGTATCCAAAAGCCATTGATTAAAAAAACCTTCGTCGGTGGGCATGAGGTTATAATCATCGGTCAATTTCCATGGAATCTCATCGATCGATTCCATCGAACATTGGCAGGTACCGCCAATGCCCCACGTGGCAGGGCCGCCGCAAGCTACCAGATCATTGTTGGAAAAGTCCTGGCAGATTGCGACTGGAGAGCCGGAAAAATACCAACCAGCTCCTATTACATATTGCAAGCTCGTGCCGCCAGGTGAAGCCCGATAGATCGTGGTTATTGGAGCATCACGCCACAAACACGGCGTGCCGATGACTTGTTCGACAACGTAAGTTCCTTCTGGAGGTGCCGGACCTGGTGCAAGCGGACATTCTGTAATTCCCGTAAAAAACAGTAACATTTTTAGCGGAGTTTTTCCCGCGGCCCACGTCCCGGGCGTACAGGCGGCACAATCGATTCCATATTCGGGAGTTTTAAGGACCTGACCCATTTTCAACCTGTCCGTGAAAAAAAAGTCGGGTCAATTTTTGGAGGTGGGCGTTCTTCGGCAATGTAGGCATCGTAAACCTGGCGTTCGAC
>JAUVYQ010000067.1 GCA_030603035.1 Phycisphaerae bacterium
ATTAGAGGATGCATCACGCAACGGGGTCTGGTTTGACGGCTCCTCGGTCGAAGGCTTTGCCCGAATACAGGAGAGCGATTTGTTTTTGAAGCCGGATATGGCAACTTACGCCGTTGTGCCCTGGCTGACCGAAGACGGCAAGACTGCAAGACTGATATGCGATATCTACCGCTCAGACGGCAAACCTTTTGAAGGAGACCCCAGATTCATTCTTAAACAAGCAGCTGCCGAAGCGGCAAAAGAAGGGTTTGAATATAACGTCGGGCCTGAGCCGGAATTCTATTTGTTCAGAGCTGATGATGAAAACAGAACATCGCCTATAGATTACGGCAGCTATTTTGACCTTTCTTCTCACGAAGGATACAAGGCCATAAAAAAGATAATAGGTGCGCTTGAGAATTTTGGAATTAAGGTTGAAACGTCTCATCACGAGGTCGGCTTCGGCCAATACGAAATAGATTTTAATTACGGCCAATGTCTGGACATAGCCGACAAGGTTCTTACGCTGAAATATTGTGCGAAAAGAATTGCCCAAATGCATAATTTGCACGCTACCTTTATGGCTAAGCCCGTTATGGGCAAGCCCGGCTCCGGAATGCATATTCATCAGAGTCTATTTGGCGTTCAAGAAAAGACAAATGCCTTTTACGACGAAAACCAGAAATATAATTTGTCGAAAATCGCTTATAATTTTATCGCCGGCCAGATAAAACATATCAATGCGATGTGTGCGATTCTTTGTCCGACTGTGAATTCATATAAGAGATTGGTTTCCGGGTTCGAGGCGCCTGTTTACATTACCTGGGCTGCTATGAACCGCTCGGCCCTTCTGAGAGTGCCCAAATGGTTTAAGGCAAAGAACGAGGCTGCGAGAATCGAGCTAAGATGTCCCGACCCGAGCTGCAACCCGTATCTGGCATTTGCCGTTATGTTAAAAGCAGGCCTGGATGGGATTAAAAATAACCTGGAGCCGCCCGAGCCGGTCGAAGAAAATATATATACCCTCGATGATGAAAGTCTGGCTAATAAAAACATTGATGTTCTGCCAACGTCATTGTGGGAAGCCCTGGGCGAGTTGAAAAAAGACAAGCTTATGCAGGATGTTCTCGGTGAGCATTTGTTTGAAAGATACATCGACGTGAAGACAAAAGAGTGGGACGAGTTCAAAAAGCAGGTTACCACCTGGGAAATCGATACGTATTTAGACATTTTCTAAACTTCTCGGCTGGCTTTTCTAAAACAGTATGAATTAATAACTCAAACTGACCGTTTTTTGTTGTCATTCTTTCGCTGCGCTCGAAGACAGGTCTGAGCCGAAGGCGAAGCATCTGGCCTTAACAGCAGAGATTCGTCCTTCGTAGTAGTACTACGGAGAATGGAATGGCATTTCATCGTGGGCCGGATTCTTCGCTTCACTTCGTTGCGCTCAGAATGACAAGGTTATGTGTTGCGCTCAGAATGACAAACTACTATATGTACTTATAAATAAAAGAATTACGACTATTGATGCCATCGAGTCGGTCAGTTTGAGTAATAATCGATAATCAATAATGAAGCAGCATATTTTAATTCTGGGCGTTACCGCATCGGGCAAAGGGCGATTGGTCTTTGGTCTGGCGGAAAGCCTGGACGCTGAAATCATCAGCATTGACTCTATGAAGGTCTATCGGCGAATGGATATCGGCACCGCCAAGCCGCCCAAAGAGGCCCGCGCTGCGATAAAATATCACTTAATCGACGTAGTTGAGCCGAGCGAATCCTTCAGCGTCGGCACTTTTCTCGAGCTGGCTTACGAGGCAATGGAGGAGATAAAGCGCCGCAATAAGCCGGTCATCGCGGTCGGCGGCACCGCTCTGTACATAAAGGCCCTGCTGTATGGCCTCTTTGAGGGACCAGGAACTGATGAGCAGATACGCGCTGAATTGCGAGCACGAGCAGAAGCCGAAGGGCTGGAACAACTCTACCGCGAATTAGCGAAAATCGACCCGGCAGCCGCCGAGCACATCAACCACAACGATGCTAAACGCATCATCCGCGCCCTGGAGGTTTATAAACTTACCGGCAAGCCCATATCAAGTCTCCAGAAGCAATGGGATACGATAGACGAGGGACGAGGGACGATAAACGAGGGACGAAGGACGAAGCAGAACTGGACTATAATCGGCCTGCAAAGGGGAAAAAGCGACGCCAACAGGCGGATAAACAAAAGGGCAAAAAAGATGATTGCCGCCGGGCTTGTCGATGAGGTCAAATCCCTGGTGGCTGAAGACAAACCTTTAAGCAAACAGGCCCGATATGCGATTGGCTACGCCGAGATAATCGAACATCTAAACGGGAAAATGAGTTTGGAAGACGCAACCGAACTGATAAAGAAGAACACCCGCCGATTGGCAAAGAACCAGCGGACCTGGTTCAGGATCTTCCAAAACGTTAACTGGCTCGATATCGAGCCAGAAGAGCCAGCCGAAAAAATCTTTAGCCGCACAAAAACATTGCTGCGTATCTCATAAAGGGTAGAGGGACACGTTGGATTCTATGGCGTAAACGTAAACTCTCTTAAGCAGGTCAGGCGGCTTCGATTTCCGGGACGAAGACGTCGAAGGTTGGGCCGAACTGCCGAAAGTAGCATAGAGAATAAGCCCGTTTGAAAACAAGCAGCGGCAACATCAGGACGGTGCCGATATACGGTATTGCGAGAATGCAGGCGGCGCAGCAGCAGGTTATGCACATTGCGGCAAAGACAATTGCGCTAATAGCCATTGTTATGACAATCTGGAAAAGTATGTAAAGGGTAAACCTGCCCTTGTTGCTTGTGAGCAGTGTCCAAAATTCGCGCCAGGCATCGGTGCAGGTGTAGGCGCGGAGGTACATAATCGGCACGACGAAGTCCATTGTGAATTTCATAAGTAGTGCGAAGGCGATTGCTACAGGTACTATAATAAGAAGCGAAAACAATATTAGGGCTATTATTGCGGGCGCGCCTATGTGTGCGTGGCTCCTGGTCAAGAGGATAATGAACAGAACTATCACGCCGATGAGTAGAACAAAGAAAACGAAAGATATAATGCCTACCACGATTCGGAAGAGAAAGAGACTGTTGGCCTGGTATCGATATTTGTGCCAGGGGACTTTGACTTCGGCTTTGTTCAGGGCGACGCAGTGAAGGAACATAAATCGGCCTCGGCTGCTAAACCAGGTAATAAGAACACCTATTGCTATTATTAACACAGCGACCGCTATGACTGAGGGAATAATCCAGTGCAAGTTATCCAGGACGAAGTCTTTTGCGTGGTCGAGTTGAGGACCTGATTGGTCAAACCCGTTGCCAAAACTGAAGTTTGGTCCGCCACCTCCACCTCCACCTCCGCTTCCCAGGTATGCCAGCCAGGCACAGAAGCCGATGACGAACCATTTGCCGATGTCGAAGGGTCTGAAAAGGATGAGCTTTACTCTTTCGAGGGCGGGGCTGATGGGGTCGATTACACTTATACGGGGTTGTTGCGGTGTCATAAGATAAGTCCTCCGAGATAAACGAGCCAGTTAACAAAAATCAATATCGAAATTGTTACGGCTAAAGTTAAGTTTATTTTTATTATTTTTCTGCTCATTTTTTGGGGGTGAATGATTAAGGCATAGATTCTATATGGAAGCTGGAAACAAATCAAGGCAAAAATCGGCAGGCCGAGGAGATAAAAATTTACGGCCTGTCGGAAGTTGCCGTGTGCGAGTGAGCAGAGGGAGCGTGTCAGGCCGCAGAGTGCGCATTTTATGCCGAGGGTGTGGTATAAGAAGCAGCGCAGAGGCCATTTGAATCCGAAGAGGTAGAGCTCGGCCTCATTGACCCGGAAGAGCAATGAGGCGGTCAGGATGACGACGCAGAGGACGAGTATTATTATATGATGCACTTTTTGGCGCTCCTGCTTTTCTTTCACCGCCGAGCTCGCAGTCCTTGGGACTCCGCCGTAAGGCGTCCCCGAGTGGACTTCCGGAGGGTCCGCAGAGTTTAATCTATAGTTTTTAGTTTTGAATTTTATATCTAATTTTTTCTCGGCGTTCTCAGCGTTCTCTGCGTTTAGTTCTTTGGCCCGATTTACGTTTGCGGTTTTTGTTCTTGCTGTTTGAGCTTACACAGTTCCTTTTGAATGGGCCAGTCGGCGAAGGCGAGGATAAAGGGCACAATTATGTTCGCTATCGGCACGAGCATTAACAGGCCAAGCGCCCAGCTGTAGCCTGCCCTGGAAAAGATTTTGCAGAAAGCCCATGTCATTAAAGCGGTCACTATCAAGATAACCAAAATCATGAACAGCATAAAGAGTACTCCGAGCACGGTGACCCCCTTCGGGACTTGTTGGATATGTACAAGAGGTTCCATATTTTTCCCTTTCGATTGGTTTAAAATTAAGTTAATCAGCAGCGTTGCTGCGAATATCAAGTGCATAGTATAACGAATGGGCATTTGCTTACAAGGGAAATTTGGCTATAAATTTTGGCGGGTGTCAATGTTACTATACAGCAAAGCTGTATGTTACCTGCCTGCTTGTAAAACCAAACGGGGTTAGTTCGCCTTTTTGTTTTTTGGCCTGCTTTTTGCGTTCCTTTGTGAGCGTTTCTTTTTGCTCCTGGCTCTTGGCGCATAGGGGATTGCGTCGTCGTGCCGACGACGGCTAAACAAGATGCTGCTGGAAAATCCGACCACACGCGTTTCCGGGAAATGATAAAAAACTTGCGAAAGTGGATGGTGGTTGCTATCTTATTCAGTTCGTTTTGACGGCAAAATTGTATTGTAAAGGTTTGATTACGGGAAATTCTCAATGGGTGCATCTGTAAAAAATCCAGGTCTGTCCGAACTTGATGAGCTTTGTGTCCAAACGATTCGGTTTCTGTCAGTGGAAAGTGTGCAGAAGGCGAAATCGGGGCATCCGGGTATGCCGATGGGGATGGCGCCGGCGGCGTACGTGCTCTGGACCAGACATATAAAGTATAACCCGGCTAATCCGAGATGGCACAACAGGGACCGATTTGTTCTTTCGGCAGGTCACGGCAGTATGCTGCTGTATTCGCTGTTGTATTTGACCGGTTATGATTTGAGTCTGGATGAATTGAAGCACTTTCGGCAGTGGGACAGCAAGACGCCGGGACATCCGGAATATAACCCGGAGCGCGGCGTTGAAGTTACGACCGGGCCTTTAGGGCAGGGGATTTCCAATGCGGTCGGAATGGCAATAGCCGAGAAGTATCTGGCCGGCTATTTCAATCGGGATGGTTTTGGCATCATCGATTATAAAGTCTATGTCATTGCCAGCGATGGTGATTTAGAAGAAGGCGTTGCCTCGGAGGCCAGCTCATTGGCGGGACATCTGGGCCTGGATAACCTTATTGTTGTTTACGATGACAATCATATCTCCATTGATGGTAACACTGACCTTGCATTTACGGAAGACAGGGCGAAGCGTTATGGAGCATACGGCTGGAACGTGCAGGAAGTTGAGGGTGACGGCAATGATATGGCTGCCTTTGAAAAGGCGCTGGAGAATGCAAAGCGGGAGAAGCAGCGGCCGACGCTGATAAAGCTTCGCACGCATATCGCTTTCGGCAGTCCGAACAAGCAGGACACGGCTGAAGCGCACGGCGCTGCTCTGGGTGATGATGAAATCAGGTTGATTAAGGAAAGATTCGGCTGGGACCCTGATAAAAGTTTCGTTGTGCCGGATGAGGTGCTGGCTCATATGCGACAGGCGGTAGAGAAGGGCAAAGAGGCGGAGAAGGTGTGGAACAAGGTGTTTGAGGATTATGCCAAAGCGTATCCGGAGCTTGCTCAGCAATTCCGTGATGCAGCGGCGGGGAAACTTGGTGTGAATCTCGATGATATTCTGCCGAAGTTTGACCCCGCCCCTCATAGGGGCGGGGCTATTGCGACGCGCAAGGCCTCTGGGAAGGCGCTGGATGCGGTGATGCCAAAACTGCCGCTGGTTCTGGGCGGCTCGGCGGATTTGACTCCTTCGAACAATACGCGGTTTGCGGGGGCAAAGGATTTCCAGAAGGATTCGCGGGACGGCAGGTATATACATTACGGGGTCAGGGAGCATGCGATGGGGGCGATAATGAACGGGATTTCAGTGAGCGGTCTGGTGCGGGCGTATGGCGGGACGTTTCTGGTCTTCTCTGATTATATGCGGGGAGCGATTCGGGTGGCGGCTTTATCGAAATATCCGACCATATTTGTGTTCACTCACGACAGCGTAGGTATCGGCGAGGATGGGCCTACGCATCAGCCGGTAGAGCAGATTGCGGCTTTGCGGGCGATGCCGAATTTAATGGTGATTCGTCCGGCTGATGCCAACGAAACAGTGCAGGCGTGGAAATTTGCACTGGAGCATCGAGATGGGCCGGTGGCTTTACTTCTTACCCGCCAGGGATTACCTGTTATCGACCAGAACAAATACGGTTCTGCGGCGAATTTGAGCCAGGGTGCTTATGTTCTTCTCGGCGCGGACAAGCCGGGTGTATTGCTTTTAGCGACCGGCTCGGAAGTTTCTATTGCTCTGGACGCCGCAGAAAAACTGGCGGCTGAAGGAATTAGTGCGCAGGTTGTTAGTATGCCCTGCTGGGGGCTGTTTGAAAAACAGAGTAAAGAGTACCGGGACTCTGTTCTTCCGCCCAGTGTTAAGGCGAGAGTCGGCATTGAAGCCGGCGTCGAACAGGGCTGGAGTAAGTGGCTGGGCGATAAAGGTGTCTTTATCGGGATGTCGTCATTCGGCGCCTCTGCGCCGGGGAAGGTCTGCTTCGAGAAGTTCGGCATTACAGTCGAGAAGACAATCGAAGCTGCGAAAAAAGCGATGAGTTGATAGGACTTTAAAGTACCTAACAAAATCCTATATGTCACCTAAAATAATGAGATTCTTCGCTTCGCTCAGAATGACATTTTGTGTTTTGTTAAGCAAAAAGGACAGAATATTATGAAAGCCAGGAGCATCAAATCCATAGCGGTGCTGACCGGCGGTGGAGACTGTCCGGGTCTGAACGCCGTTATCAGGGCCGTTACCAAAACCGCGATAACGAAATTCGGCCTCGAGGTCTGGGGAATTGAAGACGGCTTCCTGGGGCTGATTGAGGACCGGATGCACGTGCTCAGCTACAACGAGGTGAGCAATATTTTGACGGTCGGCGGAACGATTCTGGGTTCGTGCAACGTGGCCAATCCGTTCAAGTATCTCTCAAACGTCGGCAAAACGACCCGGACGAGGGACGTTTCGGACAAGTGTGTCAAGGCGCTCGGGGGCCACGGCATCGACGCTCTTATCTGCATCGGCGGCGACGGCACGATGGCATCTGCTGCTGCATTCGCCAGGAAAGGCGTCAGCGTTATGGGCGTGCCCAAGACAATTGACAATGACCTTTACGGCACGGATGTTACCTTCGGCTTTAATACCGCTGTTACCACGGCCACAGAGGCGATTGATAAAATCCACACCACAGCCAGTTCTCATCATCGGGTAATGATTATCGAGGTGATGGGCAGATACGCCGGCTGGATTGCGCTTCATGCAGGCGTAGCGAGCGGGTCGGATGTAATCCTTTTGCCGGAGATGCCGTATCGTCTCGATAAAATCTGCGATTTTGTGCTCGGCCGGTCGAAGCGGGGCAAGAGATTCAGCATCGTGGTGGCAGCGGAAGGGGCGAAGGAAAAGGGCGGCAGAATGGTCGTTGCCAAAAGGGTCGCCCGCAGTCCCGACCCGATTCGGCTGGGAGGAATCGCAAATGTCCTGGCCGGGCAAATCAACGAGCAGACAGGACTTGAGTGCCGGGCGGTTGTTCTCGGGCATGTGCAGCGGGGCGGCACACCTACGCCGTTTGACAGGCTTCTTGCAACGAGCTTTGGCCATACGGCTGTCGAGCTTCTAATGAAAGGCGTGAGGAACCACCTTGTAGTGCAGAAAGACGGCAAACTCTTGAGCGTTCCGCTTTCGCGGGTCGCCGGCAAAATAAAGACTGTGCCCAGAAACCATCACCTTATAAAAGCGGCCCTGGGAGTTGGAACGAGTTTCGGGGTCTGATTGACTACTGACTGTTAGCTGCTTAGTATCTACTGCTGGTTATTTTCGGTTGAGCATTGTTGGCCGATGCTTCCCGCCGGTGACTAACGGCTATTAAATAGTCAATGAATCTTGGCAAAGACAAAACGGTTTCGCAGATTGTTTCGCGTCTGAAAACCGCCAAGCCCGAAGATGGGCCGGTAGAAGTCGAGGGGACGTGGGGGTCGTTTGCGCGCCTGCTGGCGGCTTACATATCGGGGGAACTCGGCCGGCCGATTCTGTACGTCTGTCCGCATATTGACGATGCCGACAAGGCCAGCGACGATTTGCACACTTTTGGGGGCGAAGGGATTGAGACCTTGCCCGCCTGGGAGGGCGAAGAGGATTTGGCGGATGCCACCGATGAGATTCGCGCTGAAAGGTTGAGGCTTACACTGAAGTTGGTTTCGGGCGCTAATAAATTTATTATCCCTGCCCCTATACAGGCACTTTGTCAGCCGATACCGAAACCGGAAGCGCTGGAAGAGAGCAGTCTTGGATTGCAAATTGAAAGAAAGGTGTCGCCGGAAGAGGTGGTTGGCTGGCTGGTAGATAATGATTTCGAGCGTGTGGAAAGGGTTGATTTGCCGGGCCAGTTTGCGCGTCGGGGTGGGATTGTTGATATTTATGCACCGCTGGTACTCAAGACCCAAGACTCCAGACCAAAGACACAAGACCAGGCTTTTGACGGCAGACGACGGGCGATGGACGATGGACGATGGACGCAATCGAGCCCGTTATCAGCAGGGACTTCTAACGATGCTGAGGCGGTCAGGGTTGAATTTTTCGGTGACACTGTAGAGAGTATCCGCGAAATCAATCTGGATACCCAGCGTTCGAGCCAGCAAATAGAAAGCATCAATATCGTTTCGGCGGTGTGCGGGACTGTGGAAAAAGAGAGGGAGCTTTTTGTAAATATCCTGCCGGAAGATACCATAATAATTCTTGAAGAGCCGGGTGACATTGAAGAAGTTGCGAATGTGTTTTTAGAGCGGGCTGAAGATGCGGGACGGCTCTATAGTTGGCGGGATATTTATGCCGGGTTAGAAAGATTTACGCAGCTGAGAATCTACCGGTTTGCCCCTTCGGCCTCCGGTGATTTCCTTAAGGTCGATATAAAGAGTGTGCAGCGGTTCCAGCACAAGGCCACTTCCCTGTGGGCGGGACATAAAGAGGCCCTGGAGGAATTAGTCCAGAAGGCAAAGCGGGAAAAGAAGGTATTGCTTTACTGCGAGGCCTCGGCGGAAATCAAGCGGGTAAGTGAGATTATAAAAGAGATTAACAAAAAAGTGCCGGCGAATTTCAAGCTGTTGCAGGGGTTTATTCATCAGGGCTTTGTCGTAAATTCGCTAAATACAGTTGTAATAAGTCATCACGAGCTGTTCGGGCAATATGCGCTGAGGCGAAGACAGCGGCCGATGCGGGCAACGTCGCCGGTGGATACTCTCAGCGATTTGCAGGCGGGTGACTATGTTGTTCACGCTTCCTATGGCATCGGCAAGTTTTTAGGCGTGAAAACCATCAAGGAAAAGGAGGGTACATCAGAATATTTGACCATTAAATACGCCGACGGCGTAAAGATACAGGTTTCGGTCCGCAATATTGCGCTGGTGCAAAAGTTCATCGGGACAAGTCCGAAACGGCCGAAGCTGAGCAAGGTGGGTTCTGCGAGATGGCAGAGGCAGAAAGAAAAGGTTGCGCAGTCCGTTCGGGACCTTGCCGCCGAATTGCTTGAGGTTCAGGCGAAGCGCCAAACAATGGGCGGGATTGCGTTCGCGGCCGATTCGAGCTGGCAGGTGGAATTCGAAGAGTCATTTTTTTATCAGGAGACGCCGGACCAGACTACAGCCACAGAGCAAATCAAGGCGGATATGCAGGAAGCCGTGGCGATGGATAGACTGCTGTGTGGTGACGTGGGATACGGCAAAACCGAGCTTGCGATGCGTGCGGCGTTTAAGGTGGTCGAGAACGGTAAGCAGGTTGCTATCCTGGTGCCGACGACGGTGCTGTGCGTTCAGCACGGCAGGACTTTCACCGAGCGGTTTGCAGACTTTCCGGTTTGCATCGAGGTTCTAAATCGCTTCAAAACGTCAAGACAGGCCAGAGACATAATCACACGGACAAAACAGGGCAGAGTTGATATAGTGATAGGGACGCATCGGCTTTTGAGCGGTGATGTTGGATTCCGGGATTTGGGGCTTTTAATAATCGATGAAGAGCAGCGATTTGGGGTTGAACACAAAGAGAAACTCAAGAAGCTGCGTGTCAATGTTGATGTTCTTACGATGACGGCCACGCCGATTCCGCGGACGCTGCATATGTCACTGTTGGGTCTGCGTGATATAAGCTCGCTGGCGACGCCGCCTTTGGACAGGCGAAGTATAATAACGACCGTAACGGCCTACAACAAAGAGCTTATCAAAAAGGCGATTATCCGGGAATTGAACCGTCAGGGACAGGTGTTTTTCCTGCATAACAGGGTGAAGACGATTGAGAAAAAGGCGTGGGAGATTCAACAACTGGTCGGTGACGCAAAGGTTACTATCGCACACGGCCAGATGCCCAAGAGCGAACTCGAGGCGGCGATGATAGATTTTGTTATGGGCGAAACCGACGTGCTTGTGTGCACGACAATTATCGGGTCGGGGCTGGATATTCCGAATGCGAATACGATTTTTATAAACGATGCGGACAGGTTCGGCCTTGCGGAGATGCATCAGCTCCGCGGCAGGGTGGGCAGGTATAAACATCGGGCGTATGCTTATATGCTGCTGCCGGTGTCAAGGCCGATTACGCCGGTTGCGGCGAGGCGGTTAAAAGCTATCGAGGAATATTCGCATCTTGGGGCCGGTTTTAGAATTGCTTTACGGGATTTGGAGATTCGCGGGGCGGGCAATATATTAGGGCCTGAGCAGTCCGGGCATATTCAAACGGTGGGCTACCAGATGTATTGCGAGCTGTTAGCCAATGCCGTCAAAGAAGTGAATAATGAGCCGGTGGAGGCGATACCGACGGCGGTTGTCGATTTGGGCTTTGCAACGTATATACCGAAAAATTACATACCTCTGGACAGGCACCGGATGGATGTCTATCGCAAAATTGCTGTTGCGAAAAGTAATGACGATTTGAAACAAATCGAGGGCGAGTTAGCTGACGTGTATGGGCCGGTGCCGGATGAGGTCAAGCTGCTGCTGGAATTGGCCGGGCTGCGAATTGCGGCAAGCAAGTGGGACATAAAAAGTATTGCTGTGGCACGGCCATCCTGGCCGTGTTTCCACGGGCTGGAAGCCCGTGCCACACAGGATTTGATATTTTCATTTGCAAAAGAAGCCGGCGCGCAGGCAGAATCTTTATTTGCAAAAGTATCGGGAAAAGCCTGTCCCGAGCCAGGCCGAGGGATTAGAATTCCGGAGCCGGGGACGGTGTATTTGCGACTGCCGAAGAATTATTTTGTCCTTGGGACTCCTTACGGAGAGCCGAGGACACTGATAACCGTCCTGCGAAAAATACTAACAGAGGAAAAACTATGAGTGAAACAGAAGGAAAAGCACAAGAGCAAAAACCGAAAACTTCCAAGCTGGCAATTGCTTCGATATTGATACCTACGATTATGACAATTGGCGGACTTTGTTTTTGGACAGGAGGCCCTGCTGAACCGAAAGGTTTTTGGCTTACGCTGATAGTGAGTTCCACTTTTGCTGTTTTGGGGTCTTGGCCGATCGGTCTTATCTTGGGGATTGTATCATTAGTTGTCATAAAAAAGAGCGGGGGATTATTGAAAGGGCGTGGTTTTGCAATAGTAGGAATAGTTTTGTCGTCCTTTTTTATATATGCTTTTACTCTTTTCGTGGCAGTTCTGGTTTTGGTTGCCCCTAAGACGCCCAAAAGTTTCATATGTGGTACGAATTTAAGGGGGCTTGGATTGGCAATACTGATTTACGCCAATGATAATGATGATAAATATCCTACACCAGATAAATGGTGTGATTTGCTCGTGGAATGCACTGACGTACCTGAAAAAGGGTTTAAATGTCCGGGAAATAAAAAAGAGCGGTGCAGTTATGCGATGAACCCGAATTGTGGGCCGAATTCGCCGAATGATGTCGTTTTGCTGTTTGAGACAAAAGGCGGCTGGAACCAATTTGGCGGGCCGGAGATATTGACCATTGAAAATCACAAAGGAAAAGGATGCAACGTGCTGTTCAACAATGGGCGTGTGGAATTTGTAACGCCGGAGCGGCTTGGGGAGTTGAAGTGGGAGGTTGAGGAAGTCGAGGAGTAGTTTTGAGTTTTGAGTGTTTAGTTTTGAGTTGGTAGACAGGAGGGAAATTGTGTGGTGCAGGACGAGTAAAATTTTATTGTTGGTTTTTGTGGATTATATTGGGGCTTTGGCGTAGAATTTTACCCTTAATGATTTGAGTTGGTGATTAGGAGAATGTGCTGTGCGGGAGTGTTTTTTTTTATTAGCGTTATTGGTTTTGTTTTCCGGGTGCGGGGGCGGTAAGAAGCCGAAATTTACCGAGGAAGAACTGGCGAGGATTCCTTTTGCGCAGAAGACGGGTCTGCCGGAAGCGTCAGGCGGTTTTGTGCTGGCGGTTGGTGATGAGACGGTAACCTGTGACGAGATAATTATGGCTGTGATGGAACAATTGAGGCCGATTGCGCAAGGAAGTGGTTTTGAGCGTTTCAAAGAGCAGGCCAGGCCCGGTCTTGAGCGATTTCTTATAACCATAGTGTCGGATATTTTGCTTTATCAGCAGGCCAAAGAGCATACCGGCGTGGATGAGGAGGCCCTGGAAAAGGAGGCAGAGCGGGAAGTGAGAAAATTTGTTGTTGGCTTCGGGAGCGATTACGCTAGGGCGGAAGAGGCATTAAGGCGGATGGGGATGGATTGGCAGAGCTTTAAGGAATATCAGAAAAAGACGATTCTCAGTCAATATTACATAGCATCACAATTGCCGGCCAACAGGCCAATCACTTACAGCGAGCTGGTGGACACCTATAATGAAATGAAAGACGAATTTTTCTCTACGGAGGCGATGTTAAAGTTTCGGCTGATTGATATTGAAGCCGGGAAATTGGAAGTGTCGGACGCGAACCAGAGTCGGCAGGAACGAGCCAGAGAATTAGCTGATGAATTGGTTGGACGAATACGGGTAGATGAAGATTTTGACAAATTGGCAGAGGAATATTCCGGGGTATCGTTTATCGACCATAGTGAGGGGGTGCGGCCGGAGAGCCTGGAAAAGCCGTATGATATTCTTGCGGCCGAAGCCGAAAAGATTAAGCCGGGTCAGATTGCAGGGCCAATCGAGACAGGCTCGCCCCGCCCCTCCGAGGGGCTGGGCGAGCATATTTTCATAATGAAACTAAAAGAGAAACAGCCGAAAAGTTTTAAGCCTCTTGAAGAGGTGCAAAAAGAAGTAGAGTTCAAAATTATTTTTGACCGCCGGAAACAAGCTCTTGATGGTCTTATTGCCGAACTTGAGCAGCAAGTGGCCCTGAGTAATATGGATGCATTCGTAGATTTCTGCCTGGAAGAAATTTACCGAATGAGCAACGAATGAAGACCCAAGACGCAAGACCCAGGACTACAGACTGAAGTCTTGAGTCTTAAGTCTGGGGTCTGGAGTCTTATGAGATGGAAATAGTGGCACACGGTATAGACCTTGTGGATTGTCCGCGAATAGAAGAGATGATAAAGCGGCACGGCGAGCGTTTTATTGACAGGATTTTTACCGGTGCTGAACAGGCCTATGCCGAGGCGAATAAGGACCGAATAGAGAAATTAGCCGGTCGTTTTGCGGCGAAGGAGGCAGTTCTTAAACTGATGGGGACAGGGTGGCGGGGTCAGATTGCCTGGACGGATATAGAAGTGATAAACAATCCTGCGGGTCAGCCTGAGGTTACTCTGAGCGGGGAGGTTAAGAAACTTGCCGAGAAGCTTGGGATTGAACATATAAGCGTTAGTATCACACATACGGCAAATTTTGCAATTGCATCGGCAGTCGCACTGACGAAAAAGGGACAGTGCCGGTAGAAGGACGACGGACGAGAGACAAGGGACGACAATTAGCCCGCATTTCTCACAACGTCTGATTTTGAGCGGTTTTTTCGTGGCAAAAGAAGACTGAACACTCATCATCTTTTTCCATACGTCGTTTTTGGGCTTTGGCCACTTTAGGATCGCAAAAAATTCAATGTTGTCCC
>JAUVYQ010000311.1 GCA_030603035.1 Phycisphaerae bacterium
GACGAAACCTCTATGATGCTCCAATACTCCGTCCCCGTCGGCATCCCCGTCGGCAAAAAAAAATCCGTCGGCTCCATCCAGGGATTTATCTTCGACAAACAATCTCAAAATCCTTTCCGAAAATGTCTCCTCACATTAAACGGAATCACCGCCGTCTCAGACCGGCATGGAAACTTCATCTTCCCTTCCGTCACCCCAGGCAGCTATTATCTTAACATCGAATCACAAAGCGTAAACGCTGATAGAATCCCAGATATGGAAACTCCTATAAAACTTTCCGTAAAGGGTGGCGAAAAAACCGTCGTTAACATCCCCCTCGTCCAGCCGGCAAAACTCTTCGGAACTCTCTTCGTTTACAAATATGATAAACCTGAAAACATAACAAAAACCTCCGCCTCCCAAACACATACCTCCGATTTTCACTTCGCAGATTCACCCCCGTTGGAAGAAACTAAAAAACTGAAAAAAGACTACTGCTTTGTCACGGTTAAAGATTTGGGTGGGTATTGCCGATAATTCTCTATGGTTAAATTATCATGGAGATTTATCATGGTCAAAAAATACATTGTTCAGCTTTCAGAGGAAGAACGGAGTCTGTTGTGGGACATCGTTAAAAAACTGAAAGGAACATCCCAAAAAGTGCAACGTGCAAACATTCTGCTTAAGGCCGATGTCGATGGGCCGAGCTGGTCCGACGCCAAAATCGCCGAGGCCTTTTCCTGTCGAATACAAACCGTTGAAAATGTCCGACGACGCCTTGTCACTGAAGGACTCGACGCTGTGTTGAACCGAAAAAAACGCGGAACTCCGCCGAGACCAAAAATTCTTGACGGGAAACAGGAAGCAGAAATCATTGCATTGCGGCTGGGCAAGCCGCCCACTGGATTTGTCAACTGGACGCTACGATTGTTAGCCGACCAGGTTGTAGAACTGGGAATCGTAGACTCGATCAGCTATGAAACAGTCCGAAGGACACTAAAAAAAACGGTATGACTAAACGGAAAATTCAATACTGGGTCATCCCGCCAGACGCTGATGCCGAATTTGCCGCATGTATGGAGGATGTGCTGGAACTCTATGCTCAGCCCTATAATGCGGCGTTTCCGGTAGTTTGTATGGATGAACAACCGGTGCAGTTAACAAAGGAAACACGCCAATCGATCGCCGCAACGATGAAGCATCCCCAGCGAATCGATTACGAATACGAGCGAGTGGGAACAGCCTGCATTTTTATGTTTGCCGAGCCGTTGTCGGGATGGCGCAGGGTGAATGCTCGCCCGCGACGTACAAAGGTCGATTGGGCGTTGGAGATGGAAGAACTTCTTCGCACTCGTTATGCGGATGCCGAGAAGGTGATGCTGGTTTGCGACAATTTAAACACGCATACACGGGGTGCTTTTTACGAGGCGTTCGAGGCGAAAAAAGCCCGCGAACTTGTGCGACGGATTGAATTTCACTACACGCCGAAACACGGCAGTTGGTTGAACATTGCGGAAAACGAATTGAGTTCAATGACCCGGCAGTCCATTTCGGGGCGTCGGATAGAAGACATCGAAATGCTCCGTGCCGAAACGTCGTCTTGGGCCGACTCCAGCAACGAAAAACAACGAGGCATCGATTGGCAGTTCACTGTTGAAAAAGCCCGGATTAAACTGAAGTCCCTGTACCCAAATCTTTAACCGTGACAAAGCACTAG
>JAUVYQ010000128.1 GCA_030603035.1 Phycisphaerae bacterium
CCCGACAATCATCCCGACGGCAATATGCTCATCACCGGCCGGGTACATAATTCCGCCGCCGAACATACCCGGCCCAATGACCGGCGTCCATAAGGGATAGCCCATAGCGTGGACAACACGGGTGTCGCCGAATTTTTTATATTGTTCGCTGCTTACCTTTATAATCTCTTTTACGCCTACCGAGTAGAGCTGGGGAGACTGCCTTTGCAGCTTTGCCTTTTCTATAAATTTCTCCGTCAAAAGCCCATCGCATCCTTCTGCAAGCAGGACGAAATCAGCGTTTACAATTTCGCCTTCGACGAAGTTCGGCTGTTTATCGCCCTCTTTATCAAGCCCCTGGTCAACGAGTTTGACACCTGTTGCCTTATCAGCGGATTCATCGAGAATGATATCTTCAGCGGCAAAACCGGTCAGCACCTCGGCGTCAAGCCCTTTTGCAAGCTGCCCCAGCCACTTTGTCAGCCTGCTTATCGATACAATATAATCGCCTTTGTGTATCATCTGGCCGACAGAGAGCCGGAAAATCTTTGCGAGCTTAATCATAAAGAAAATGTTAAATGACAGCTTCTTTCCCAGAAAGAACATCACGTTATCTTTATCGACCTTTTTGCCTAACACATCTTTGGCGGCTTCGCTGTCCTGCCAGCCGGCAGCAGTCGAATCCAGCAGCCGATGCAGCGCCTCCGCCTCTAAAACCGCACCGGAGAGATTATGATTGCCCGGACCAGGCGTTTTGTCTATGACGCAAACGTCAATCTCCGGCTTTTCGACTTTGAGCTGTATCGCACTTGCCAGACCGGCCGGCCCCGCGCCAACTATTAAAACCGACACTTTGTTATAGTCTTTATTGTTTGGCACCTTTTTATTCCACCTCTAAAAGCTGAAAACTTAAAGTTAAAAGCGAAAAACTGAGGGAACTAAAAACTTAAAGCTAAAAACGAAAAACCATAGTTCAAAATTCAAAACCTGCTTGTTTTTAATTTTGAGTTTTGCGCTATGGTTTTACATTTTACACTTTGCATTTTACGTTTCCTTCAATGCCTGAACCAACTGCGGCACCGTATCTTCAACATTCCCGACAATATAATAATCGCACTGCTTGAATATCGGTGCGTTTGGGTCGCTGTTGACAGCGACAATGGTCTCGGTGTTTGCAATGCCTATCATATGCTGAATCGCACCGGATATTCCCAGGGCAATGTAAATTTTCGGCCCGATGGAAGTGCCGGTTTGGCCGACCTGGTGTACGCGTTCGATGAAGCCCTGCTCCACCGCCGCACGCGAAGCCCCTCTTTCAACTTGCGTATCTAACTTTTTGCTCAAGCCGGCACAAAGCAAGCCCACCAGCCGTTCATAGTTGTCCCGGTTCTGCATACCCTTACCGCCGCTGACAACCAAGTCGGCACCAAAGTTCACCTCGCCGGTTCCCAGCTCTGTTTTTATAATTTTCAGACTAACATCGTCTTTGGTAAGCTCGACCTTGTGTTTGATGACTTTGCCCGTTCTTGAGTCATCGGGGGGTAGTCTCTTCATAACGCCCGGCCTTGCCGTAGCCGTTTGCGCCTTTGAATTTTTCGTGCAGATAGTAGCCATAACGTTTCCGCCCAGTGCCGGCCGGGTCTGCAGAAGGATACCTATCAGGCCTTTTCGTGAGCTGTCCTTGATATCCAGTCCGGTGCAGTCGGCGGTCAGTCCGCAGCCAACTCTGTATGAGACCATCGGCGCCAGCATTCTACCCTGCGGAGTCGCAGCATACAGAACGATTTGCGGCCAGTATGTGGCTATTGCATCGGCAATGGCTTTGCGATGTGCAGCCGGGTCAAATTCGCTGAGCAGCTTATCCTCGATGATGTAGATGTTGTCTGCGCCGGCGGCGATTAATTCTTTTGCCATTGGCTCGGCCTCGCAGCCGGCTACTGCAACGCCTACTTTGGTTTCCAGAGAATCCGCAAGCGCGCGGGCCTTGCCGATAAGCTCGAACGTCGCCGGATGTACCGCACCATCGCTGTGTTCGGCGACGACCCAAACCTCGCCCTTATAGCTCGGCTCGGTCAACTGCAAACCGTTTATCATATCCTCCAATGCCTTCTTATGGAAATGCTTGCCTGCAGCAGCAAGAATCTTTTCCTTACTCGCATCATCAAGCCGGCTAATCTCGGTAATGCCGAGCTCCTTGAGCTTGCCGGCTAAAATTTCAAAATCTTCGTTTTCCTTTTTTGTCCCCTCGAAGCTTCTGTCAAACAAACTCGCTCGCTTGCCCGGCAAAATGTAGCGGCTTGTTTGAATATCGGCGTCCTCACCGGCCTCGGCGCCGCTGCTCTTGAATTGGTCAACAAGCAGCTTGGCTAATGCTTTTGCATCGCCGACCTGCTCGCATTTTCTGGTGCTTTTGCCCGGTGGAAAAACCCGTATTACAGTCGTCTTCGAGCCGGTAACACCAATGTGGGTGGCTTTGATGTCATCGCTGCCCCAGCGAATAATCTCCATCCTGTTTGCCTGTCGCGTTGCCGCAAATGTTGCAAACACAGGATACTCATACTTGGCAACGGTTATTACCGCCGGCAGCTCCCTGGCGGCAACCACCTGGCTGCCGCCGCTGATAATGCGCGTGAATTCAAACCGCTTGTTCCTGAATTTGGCCCTGGTGACGTAAGCTATGCAGGGCAGACCCAGTTCTTCAGCGATTTGCGGCGGCACCTGGGCCGTGTCGCCGTCCACCGACTGCATCCCGCAAACCACATAATAATCGCTGTCTTCTTTAAGAATTTCTCTGACTATTTTTCTAACAGCAAATGCTAACGGATTTGCCGTTGCCACGGTATCTGCCCCGGCCAGGGTTCTGTCGGTCAGCAGCACCACCGTATCGGCGCATCGGCTCAGGCCATATCGCAGGACCTCCTCAGCCATCGGCGGTCCCATAGTTAAGGCAATGATTTTGCCGCTCTTGTCACCGCTGTCCCGCCTCATCTGATTTGCAAAAGCCAGTGCCTGCGAGTCCAGCTCGTTGATTACGCTGGCCAGCCGGCTTCTAATCAGCGTGCCGGTCTCGAGGTCAAACGCATTGTCGGTGATTTGCGTTACGTCAGGAACCTGTTTTACCAGAACTATGTAGTTACTCATATTTCGTATCTCATATTTAGCCTTGAATTAACTCAAAAATCAGCACTAAAAACTTAAAGCGACAACTATCCTGTTATCCAGACCATTTATGTAGAGCAAATAAATATTGAGGTAATAAAACGGGTAATATATATTACTGCCCGGCATATGTCAAACGATGTAAAGCTGCTTTTATACTGTTATTTCGTTAAAAATTGCCTTTGCGGTAAAAAAGTTTCATTTAGCGCTTGTTCTGGATTGTGGAATAATGTTTAATTGTGGCTTCAATCATCAGAAAGTAAATGTAAGCAGGTCAACATAATTTTGTTGACCCCGTTAGAGACCCGAAGGAAAAAGTCTCTAACCGGGTTGAGGAGAATAGAGATGGCAGATTTGAAAACATTGGCTGACGCAATTATCAAAGGTGACCAGAACACCGCCGTAGAAATTACAAAAACAGCCCTTGATGAAGGCACAGCAGCTAAAAGTGTTCTCGAAGAGGGTTTAATTGCAAGTATGGACGTTGTTGGCGGCCGTTTCAAAAAGAACGAGATTTACATACCTGAGGTGCTTATTGCCGCCCGAGCAATGAAAATGGCGATGGAAATCCTTGAGCCGGAACTTGCTAAGGCCGGCGTCAAGCCGGTCGGAAAGTTCCTGATAGGGACCGTGCAGGGTGATCTGCACGATATCGGTAAAAATTTAGTGGCAATGATGCTAAAAGGAGCGGGCTTTGAAGTTATCGACCTCGGTGTCGATGTTTCGGCTGAAAAGTTTGTCGAGCAGGCCGGCAACGCAGGCATTCAGTTGATTGGTATGAGTGCGCTTTTAACTACGACAATGCCCGGTATGGAGAAAACCGTAAAGGCACTGAAGGACGCCGGCGTTTCAGTCAAGATTATGATAGGCGGCGCACCGGTAACTCAGGGTTATGCCGACAGGATTGGTGCCGACGGCTATGCCCCCGATGCCGCTTCCGCCGTCGATATGGCCAAAACACTCATCGCATAAGATTAACCGCGGAGCCCCGTTAGCCTGCATTTCTCATTAACCGCAAAGATCGCAGAGTCCGCAGAGATTAGCAGTTTTTGCCACCAAGGCGCAAAGACACCAATCCTGGTTATATTTGTTTTTTAACTTTTAACTTCTTTGTGCCTTCGTGTCTTTGTGGCTATTTAACTATGCGAAAGATAAAGAATCAAAATTTAGCGCAATTGTTGGTGCAGCTTCAAAAATTCTTTTGTCGATAAACCCGCTTGTTTGATTATATGCCTCAATGTCCCTTTTTTTAGATCTCTATTATGCCAGGGGATTGTTACTGCGATATTTTCTTTTAGATAAATCCGATGGCCTCCTTTCTGGCGAACAAAAGAAAAACCCGCCTTTCCCAAAGCTTTAGCTACTTCTCTTGGTTTTAAGGCGGGTAGTTTACGCATAACGAGACTAAGCCTTTACTTGAACAGGGGCTATGATCACTCCCTTTTCCTCTCTTAATATTTCCTCTTTCTTTGTTCGCATCACCTCTAAGTATAAACTGGCTGCTTCTTTGATATTTTTTAGAGCTTGCTCAAAGGTGTCTCCTTCAGAGATACAACCAGGTAAAGAAGGAATGGTAACGGTGTAGCCTCCTACTTTTATGTCAGGCTCAAAAATAGCAGTATATTGATAAACTTTTTTCTCTAAAACTTTTTTCATAATTTAACCTCTGACCATAATTTCAAAAGAACAACAGAACAGTGTCAAGCTAATATTATAGCATAGACATAAGGACAAAAACAAGCAAAAACTTTTCTTTTTCTTGAAAAACGCTATCTTTTTGCGCCCAATTTGGTAAAATGGACACCTGGTCATAATGGGAAAAATCAAAAATTAAAAAGCAAAATGCAAAATGACAAATCAAAATTCAAGAAGTTCTGCCACCAAGGCGCAAAGACACCAATCCTGGTTATATTTGTTTTTTAACTTTTAACTTCTTTGTGCCTTCGTGTCTTTGTGGCTATTTGACTATGCGAAAGATAAAGAATCAAAATTTAGCGCAATTGTTGGTGCAGCTTCGATTTACGCCCCAGAAGCAGCGCCGAAAACAGCTCGATGCCATCGAAAAACTCTTTGCGATTATCGATAGGGACAGGGAATATCCCTTTGACTTTGTCTGCTTTCGTATCACGGGTTTTCACCCCGCCCCTCCGAGGGGCGGGGTTCACCCTAAGGGCGCAGCCGAGCAGCAGCTCATAAAAGGAGATGAGCTTGCAGAGGACCTGCGCATCTTCATCGCTAAGCTGAGCGGCCAGCTTGCTCGACCCGTTACTGAGCAACGTGAAAAAGTTTATACCATTGAAGAGCTTGCAGCAGCCCTCGGCGTTTCAACAAAAACAATTCATCGCTGGCGAAAACGAGGCCTGATTGCCCGAAAGTTTATCTTTGACGACGGCAAAAAACGTTTCGGCTTCTCGCAATCGGCCGTTGATAAATTCATCAAGGCAAATCCCGGCCTTATTGCCAGAGCGAAAATCTTTACGCGACTGACAAACAAACAAAAACAACTGATTATAAGACAGGCCGGGGCGCTTGCGGCCAAAACCACAATGAGCCGCTATCAAATCATAAACCAGATAGCAGCTCAAATCGGAAAGGCCCACGAAACCATCAGGTACACAATCGCCAGCTACGAAAAGTCCAACCCCGATAAGCCTATTTTTAAGGAGCCGCCCGGCGTAATCAGCCCGGCCCAGGCCGCCGAACTCTACAAACTCTTCAAACAAGGCACCAGCGTCAAAGAGTTGATGAGACGCTTCAATCGCAGTAAAAGCTCGATATATCGGATTATAAATCGACGAAGGGCAAAGGCGCTTCTGGCCAGAAGAATTGAATTCATCGCCAGCGACGAGTTTCTCCAGGAAGGCATCAGAGAAAAGATGCTCGCAAAACCAATGAAGATGGACAAGCCCGTCTCTGCTAAAAAGCTTGAACCATTCGAATTGGTCGGCGAGCATCTCCTGCCCGAATACCTGCAGAAATTAAAGGAAACCCCTGTCCTGAATCGGGAACGCGAAGTCGAGCTGTTCCGCAGATATAATTACCTGAAATACCTCGCTTGCATAACCAGGGCGGGTATGAAACCCGCTCGTGTCTCGGGTTCTCGGATAAACGAAATAGAAAACTATCTCGCCGAGGCCGAGACAATCAAAAAAATGATAATCGAGGCAAATCTGCGACTCGTCGTCAGCATAGCAGGCAAACACGCCGCCGGCGGGACTAATTTTCTGGAATTGGTAAGCAAGGGTAATTTCGCACTGACCAAAGCGGTCGAAGAATTCGATTATACAAGGGACATTCGATTCAGCAAGCACGCCTCATTGAACATAGCCAAAGAATATGCAAAGGTGTCCGGTAAAAGTACAGAGCTTACCAGGGAAAAAGTAGGTTCATTGGCAAATATCCAGCGCTATTTGAGAACCACAGAGGCCGCAGATTTTGCAGCTATCGAACGAGCGCGCCAGAGCTTAGTCCAGGTCATCAAGGATGAGCTCAACGAGCGCGAGCAGTATATAATCTTAAATCATTTCGGCCTGGTCGGCTCACCTATAAAAAAGAAGACAAAGACCTTGAAGCAAATCGGCGAAGATTTGGACCTCGGCAAAGAAAGAGTCCGCCAGATCGAACTGATTGCCCTGCAGAAGTTGAGACACTCCCTCAGTATCGAAGAATTCGAGCTGCTGACCGGCTGATTATTGATGGGTTTGATTGGGTTTGTTTTCACCAAGTGTCCAATTGGATTTATTTTCGTAATCCTTTGTTAAATAGAAGTTTAAGTTCATTCTGGCTTTTCGGAAATTGGGTTTGTTTTGGCTTTGTTTTTTCATAGCCCCTATCCGCATTTATCTTCATAATCCTTTGTAAATACACACTTTGCATCAATTTTACTCTCTGGCAAATTGGCTTTGTTTGGGTTTGTTTTCACCAAGTGTCCAATTGGATTTATTTTCGTAATCCTTTGTTAAATAGAAGTTTAAGTTCATTCTGGCTTTTCGGAAATTGGGTTTGTTTTGCAT
>JAUVYQ010000118.1 GCA_030603035.1 Phycisphaerae bacterium
GTCCCTGGCGCCTATCGGCATAATCATAAATTCCTGAAAGTCCACATTATTGTCTGAGTGTTTTCCACCGTTTAGAATATTCATCATTGGCACCGGGAGGATATTGGCGCCCGCCCCGCCTAAATAACGGTACAATGGCAGTCCGGCTGAATCCGCTGCCGCCTTTGCAGCTGCTAACGAAACACCCAATATTGCGTTTGCGCCGAGCTTGCCTTTATTGGCCGTGCCATCCAGTTCAATCATCAACCAGTCAAGTTCCTCCTGCATCGTGGCGTCCATACCCAGAACTTCGGGGGCGATTACTTCATTTACATTCTTGACGGCTCGCCTAACGCCTTTGCCCATATAGCGTTTTGCCTTTGTGTCACGAAGCTCTATCGCTTCGTAGACGCCAGTGCTGGCTCCGGACGGTACCGCCGCCCGGCCGAACGAACCGTCATCAAGCAACACATCAACTTCAACAGTAGGGTTACCCCGGGAATCGAGTATTTCCCTTGCCGTTACATCAACTATCGTTGTGAACATTTTATGTCCTTTCTCCGGCTATGCCGGACCAATTACCAATCACCAGTTACCAATCCGTCTGTGAGAGATTACCGACTTTTGCCAATGACGTCAACCCCGTTAGAGACTTTTTCCATCGGGTCTCTAACGGGATCAAGACTTGATTGCAGAAGTTGCTGGGGCAATAGAGCTTGGTTACCGCAATGTAAAATATTGAGGCCGGTTCGACTAAGCTAACCTTTTTTGCCGAATTTTACAGAAATTTTACAAAAACTTTGTAACTTTTCGGACTCTTATGCGTCTATAAGTATAGCAGCAGTAATCTCGTGCTACGCCACATGGCTTTTAAAATTGCATCATCACCCTCCTCCGAAAGGCCGATACCCACTGGGTCGGCCTTTTTTTCAGACAGGATTTTCAGGATTTTATCCTGTTTTATCTTGTTAATCCCGTCTAAAATGATGGCCTATGCGGATTCCGTTGACGAAATACGGTTGGCCGCAGGTAGTTATCTTTCCTGCGGTAGTGCTTGCCGCTATGGTTGTTTGGCTGCTGACAGGAAAAGTCTTTTTGCCGCTCTGGGCTATTGTTTCGATAGAAACGCTTTTGGCCATCGTTATGATATGGGGTTTGGCGTTTTTCCGCGACCCTTACCGTTCCTGTCCTTCGGATAAAAACCTCCTATTAGCACCGGCTGACGGCAAAATCACCGATATTGAAACGGTGGAAAATGATTATATCGGCGGAACTGCAATTAGAATCGGAATATTTTTGAGTATTTTCAATGTCCATATTAATCGGGCTCCCTGTAATGTAAAAGTCGAGAAGATTACCTACAAGCAAGGCAAGTACAAAAACGCCAAAAATCCGCAGGCCGGGCGAGTCAATGAGTCCAATGACTTGGGCTTAGTCAGAACCGACAGCCCCAGAGAAAGGCTGATTGTCCGGCAAATCAGTGGAGCGATTGCCCGGCGAATAGTCTGTGAAACCAGCCAGGGACAAAAATTAACTGGCGGTGAGAAATTCGGCATGATAAAATTCGGCTCCAGGACAGAACTGTATCTGCCCGCCCGTGAAAATGCCAAGTGCCTGGTCCAAATAGGTGACAAAGTAAAAGCTGGACTGACACCTCTTGTAAAATACTCGATGCTCGATACTGGATGCTCGTTGCTCGAACGGGAATCGAGAATCGGGAATCGAGAATCGAGGTACGAGATATGACCAGATTAAAAACCGAAGCTGCCAAAGACAGCCTGCTGCGGCGGGTGCGAAAGCAAAGGTTAAAGTACATCACGGTCCTGCCGTCACTGATAACAATTCTGAACGGCGTATGCGGTTTTGCCGCCATCGCTTTTGCCAGCAAAGACGCAGCCCTTACCGTCGGGCAGTTTTCCCCTCTTGCTATGGCCGGTTATATGATCCTGCTGGCAATGATTGCCGATATGCTCGACGGCCGAGTGGCACGAATGAGCCAGAGCACCTCCAGCTTCGGCGGCCAGCTCGACAGCCTCTGCGATATAATCAGCTTCGGAGTAGCGCCGGCATTCTTAATGCTCAAAGTTCTGGAATACAAATTAGCCGGCTTTGCCGGGCTCAACGTCGCTTTTGCAAATTTCCCCCAGAGATTCATCTGGTTGGCAGCGGCTGCATATATAAGCTGTGCGGCCATTCGATTAGCCAGGTTCAATGTGGAAAACGAAGAGGACGAGTCCGCTCATATGAGCTTTATAGGCCTGCCAACTCCCGCTGCCGCTGGGGTGATAGTTAGCATTGTAATATTCCATCAGGAAATAATACTACCAGAGCTGTCGGTCAGAAACACACCAGCGTATCTTAGCTTCTGTGAAGACGCTATTATTTATGCTCTGCCGTTTTTGGTTCTGGGGGTGGCGGTGTTGATGGTTAGCAGAATCCGATATCCACATATCCTAAATCAGTACATAAAGGGCAAAAAACCTTTCGCACATCTTATCAGGGTGCTGTTGTTCCTCGCCCTGTGTATCTGGAGCAGACAGGCAGCTTTGGTATTGATCTTCTGCGGTTTTGCGGCAAGCGGCTTCGCCAAATGGTTCTATTACAAAGTAATCCGCAAGAGGACCCCCATTGTGCAATACCTCGCAAAATGGGAACCTGAAAAATAATCTCGACCCGCCAACGCGGCAGCCGGCACGGAAAAATATTTAAGTTACTGGATAGCGGTTAGAAGATAGGAAAGGAAAAACTATACACTACACCTTATTGGCTGCATATCCTGCTGTGTGGCGCTGGATTGGTTTATCTGATAATACCGCTCCACAACATTGCACAGCCGCTGCAGAACCTGGCGGCCCTCCACGCTTGCTTCCAAACCGACAATCTGCAGGCCGAGGCAGATACTTTTGCCGTCTGCCGTCGGCAAGATGCTTCTAATCTGGGCATCGAACATCAACGGCGTTTCATAAGGCATAGGTGTAAACCTGAGCCCAATAAACTGTCCTTTCTTGAAGTCCGGAGCCTCCATCTCGCGATTTTTGGCAAATTGGGAACCCTCCGGTCTTTGCGCAACGGACACCAAACCCGATACAGCGCGCGCCGAGACCCTGCCATCAACTACAATCTGTGCACCGCCGGCGGAAATATCAACAAGCTTGCCCTGCCAATAATTGCGTATCTCGTCTTTCGTATCTCGTATCTCGTTTTTCGACCCACGATTCCAGCGGCGATGCCACAGCAGGACATTTACTTTCAGCGACTTCGGAACGTCAACACGGAAATAGCTTCTTCTCTGGACTATCTCAACCCTGTCCGGCACCGCAAGTACTATCGTTCCGCCGGTCGTTGGATCTGGTGACGGCTCAAGACCTACCACGGTCGTGTCAAAAACAAACTTGCCGTATCCATACTTGAGCGATATGCCGACCGGCTGATTAACCTGTATATTCACCGGCTGTGGTTTTGGGGATTCCATTTTACGACCTTGTTGCAAAACGGGGTCCCTTCCCCCGGCGCCGGTACCCGCGTTCGGGTTCCCATCTTGCGACGTACTGCAGGAGGCCCTCTCAAAACCCGTATGTCGGCTTTGTGGCCACACCTCAACGCTTAGTCTATTGGCTCCAAGATTGGTCAGCAGCACTTTCGCAACACGCCATTTACCCTTGGACAAATAGGACATAATGGCAGGTACTCTTTTTTCAATCACAGCTTGCAGAATTTCCCTCGGTTCGGCTCCACGCAGCATTACTACTTCATTCATATCAACCCCATAAGGATATGCCTGAAAATTCTCGTTTTGTGTTCAATCAGGGCCTTTTTTAGGGGGCCCTTATTATTTTGCGACCTCTGCCAAAATGGGAATCCTTAGAATCCCAGGGACCATTCAGGCATCTACTTCCTTCTTAAATATATACAAATAATTCGGCAGTAAACAAAATATGTTTTACATTAAATTTGGGCTCCCCTTCCCCGCAATTGCAGTTTTCTTGGGCAAAAATGCAAAATTTAATCGCAAAGAACCGAAAAACACAAGGTATAAAGCGCAAAACTCGCGAATGGAACCCCAAAGCCAACGTATGGGATTTGGGAACCCAATTCCATAGTTTTTTTGCTTTTAGCCTTAAGTTTTTATTTTATTACTGCATATATGGACGAAACTTACGAAGCAAAAAAGACTACGGGCGATAAAATGGCCCTTTGGGCCTCCTTCCTGCCGCTGTGCTGACCACCCGCTTTACAATTACTTGAGACTCCCTTTTATAGGACCCTCTGCAATATGTCAGGAACCACAAATGCAAAAAAAAGCGTTTAGGAGGGTTCACATTTTGCAAAAAGTCGCAAAACGGGGCCCGAACCCCTTGATAAACGCCTGGAATCGTAATATGCTATTGTGCGAACAGGTTCCCGCCTGCAACTGCGTCTTGCGACGCGAGTCGCTACGGCTCGCCCGAATTTTTGGGAGCTTGCCCCGTTAGAAATTCCAACGGGGCAAATAAGAATATGATACAAAAAAGGAAGATTTCTAACGGGGCGAGATTATGCAGACAAGACAATTAGGCTATACCGATTTGAAACTAACAACCGTTGGGTTAGGTACTTGGGCAATGGGCGGACCTTGGCAATATGGCTGGGGACCACAGGATGATAACGAGGCAATTGCTGCGATCTTCTGTGCACTGGAACAAGGCATCAACTGGATAGATACCGCTCCAATCTATGGTCTGGGCCATTCCGAGGAACTCATCGGCAAAGCCCTAAAGCAAACAAATGCCAAACCATTTATCGCAACCAAGTGTGGACTGCTATGGAACCAGCAGAACCAAAGGATACCTTCCCTCAAAAGGGAAAGCATTCGAAAAGAATGTCACGCAAGTCTAAAAAGGCTCGGCGTTGATGTCATAGACCTCTACCAGATGCACTGGCCCGAGCCGGAGCAAGATATTGAACAGGGCTGGGAAGAAATGGCCAAACTGGCCCAGGAGACAAAGGTGCGATATATCGGCGTATCGAATTTTAATGTCGAGCAACTCAAACGCATCCAGAAAATTCATCCCATCGCCTCGCTTCAGCCGCCCTATAGTATGCTCCACCGTGAGGTCGAAGACGAACTGTTAGGTTATTGCGCGCAAAATAATATCGGAGTTGTTGCATACAGTCCTATGCAGAGGGGTTTGCTTACAAATAAATTCAGTCAGCAGCGCCTGGCAGCTCTGCCATTGGACGACCATCGAAGAAGAAGCCCCGATTTCCAGGAACCACAGTTCAGTGCCACGTTGGAGCTCGTTGAGCGCCTCTGCGACATTGCCGAACGCAACGGCAGGACCGCAGCTCAGTTGGCTATCAGCTGGGTCCTTCGCAGAAGCGAAATTACCGCCGCCATCGTCGGGGCACGAAGGCCCGACCAGATTGCCGAAACAGCCACCGCATCAGACTGGACGCTTTCTCAAGAAGATATAGAAGAAATTGAGCGGTTGTTAGCTAAACGGCAGCAAAGAACCAATCCCAAATGAATCTTAAAGAGGCCGAAAGATGACAAATAATAAAGACCTGTACGTAAGTCCTCTCGTTGAAAGAAACGCCTCAAAAGAAATGGCTCAACTCTTCGGAGCAAAGAGAAAGTTTCGCACCTGGCGCAAACTCTGGCTGGAACTTGCAAAGGCACAAAAGAAACTCGGTCTGCATATAAAACAAAGCCAGATAAACCAGATGGCCAGACACCTTGACGATATTGATTTCAAAAAAGCAGCCCGATACGAAAAGAAATTCCGCCACGATGTTATGGCCCATATCCACACTTTTGCCGATGCGGCGCCAAAGGCCACACCGATTATCCATCTCGGCGCCACCAGCTGCTACGTCGGGGACAACGCCGATTTGATAATTATACGTGAAGCGCTGCAAACGACAGCCGCCAAATTGGCAGCAGTGATAAATCTGCTAAGTAAGTTTGCAAAGAAGCACCGCTCACTGCCGACACTGGGCTTTACACACTTCCAGCCGGCCCAGTTAACCACCGTTGGCAAAAGAGCAACACTGTGGTGCTATGAGTTCGCAATGGACCTGCAGGAAATCGAACATCGACTCGATACGCTGCCCTTTAGAGGAGTCAAAGGCACCACCGGCACGCAGGCCTCTTTCCTGGCACTTTTCGACGGCAGCCATAACAAGGTCAAGCTGCTCGATAGAACCATTGCCGCTGCATTCGGCTTCAGGAATATCTGTGCCGTTACCGGCCAGACATATCAGCGAAAAATCGATACCCTCGTGATAAACTGCCTCGCCTCGATAGCGCAATCTGCACACAAATTGTGTAATGACCTCCGCCTGCTTGCAAATCTAAAAGAGATTGAAGAGCCATTCGAAAAATCCCAAATCGGCTCCTCGGCAATGGCTTATAAAAGAAATCCAATGCGCGCAGAAAGAGTAACCGCCCTTAGCAGATTGGTATTGAGCCTGGCTTCCAGCCCGCCGATGACCGCCTCCGAACAGTGGCTTGAGAGAACACTTGATGATTCAGCCAACAGAAGGGTGGTTATCCCGGAAGCGTTTTTGGCCGTTGACGGGATTCTGCAAATCCTTATCAACGTTACGGACGGACTTGTTGTCTATCCGAAGGTGATAGCGGCGCACGTTACAGCGGAGCTGCCGTTTATGGCCACCGAAAATATCCTGATGGCTGCGGTTAAGGCCGGCGGAAACAGGCAGGAATTGCACCAGATATTAAAACTGCATTCACACGCCGCTGCCAGCCAGGTGAAAAAATTCGGAAAACCCAACGACCTGATTAGCCGGCTCAAAGCCAATATCGCCTTTAGAAAAGTCAATTTCGAAAAAGTATTAGAGCCGAAAAGTTACATCGGCCGCGCACCACAGCAGGTCGATGAGTTCCTAAGGGACATCGTAGCCCCAATCCGCAGAAAATACCGAAAAGAACTTAACCGGAAAGTGACGCTTGAAGTTTAGCGTCATCCTGAGCGAAGCGAAGGATCTGGCTAACGAGGAAAAGATAAAACATCGAAACACAAGGGGATTTTTACAATGACCAGAGAAGAACTTATAAAGCGAATAAAAGAAACAGCATACCTTGAAGGCGACTTTGTCCTTCGTAGTGAAAAACGAAGTAAATATTATCTTGATAAATATCTGTTTGAGACCTGCCCCGACATTCTAAAAGCCCTCGGCGAAGAATTTGCCAGATATATTACGGACGATGTTACCTTGATAGCCGGTGCAGAGCTTGGCGGCGTGGCCCTGGCCGCAGCTACAGCTATGCAAACAGGAAAAAACTGGGTAATCATCCGCAACAAGAAAAAAGGTTACGGCACCGACAAAATGCTTGAGGGCGTATTAAAAACCGGCGATGTGGTTCTGCTCGTTGAGGACATCGCCACCACCGGCGGACAGGTCCTCGAAGCGGCCAAAGTCATCACCGAGGCCGGCGCAACCGTCAAAAAAATTATCTGCGTAATCGACCGCAAACAGGGGGCCGAAGAAAACATCACCCAGGCCGGCTACAAATTCGAGTCCATCCTAACAAAATACGACCTCGGTATAAAAAACGTGGACTGATTTTCTCATCACAATTTGCGACTTCCAGGCGAAAAAACTTAAGAAAATTTTCGATTCAATACTCGACTCAACAGAGTTCTCTGGCTTAACCCCTTTATTTACCTGCACTTATAAATTCTCAAAAAATTTCCTAAAATACACTAAGTGGTATTGACAGCTACCTTGCATTGAGATATAGTAATTACTATGAACAGCAGGTTTTTTGATAATTGGACCAATCAGCTTCGCAAGGGGGTGCTGGAGCTTTGCATATTAAATGACATCCGAAACAGAAGAATGTACGGATATGAGATTGTCCGAAAGCTGCGGAAAATCGAAGGACTTATCATCAGCGAAGGTACGATTTATCCAATCCTGAGCAGATTAAAACGCCAGGGGCTGGTAACAACCTCCATACAGGAATCGCCGGAGGGACCGCCGAGAAAATACTATGAACTTACACAACAGGGCAAAGATATGGTATGCCAGATGAACGCCTACTGGCAGGCAATCAGCAATGTAACAGACTCTATTGAGAAAGGGTAAAAGATATGAAGAACTTAACCGATAGCGCCCAAAATCGTCTGGATAAGTATTTAAGCCAGGCAAGGACTTCCCTGCATACATGCACAAGTGTTGATGCTGACGAGGTGGAGCGCGATATCAGAGAGCACATCGAAACAGAACTCCAGGGTATGAGTGAGCCGGTTTCTCTAAA
>JAUVYQ010000011.1 GCA_030603035.1 Phycisphaerae bacterium
ATGTTCTGTCTAAAAGCAGGCTGTAAGCCTTAAATCACATCGAAATCAGCTTTTTCATCATCAAATTCACCTTCGCCGAGAAGGGTTATTATTTATTCGACTTCGTCAGTCGAAAATTCACTCATTTTGCAGAAGCCTTTAAACAGAACGGCAAATTGTACAGAACTCCGGTGCCCTATGAACTAGATAAGGATAGAATCCAGGAGATAACGAAAATCAGATATCACGAACAAAAGGTCATGCAGGAGTATATGCAGACGGAAACATGTCTGATGCAGTTTCTGGCGAGGGAGCTGGACGACCCCAATTCTGAACCTTGTGGAATTTGTTCAAATTGTGCAGGGAAGCCTCATTTTCCACTTGAATACTCAGATGATACAGCGATTGCTGCCCTCGAGTTCTTGAAACGCAGCTACATCGAAATCACACCGAGAAAGATATGGTTTAAGGATGCCTTCCCGACTTACGGCTTCTCTGGGATCATTGGTGGTCTAATGGCTGAAACGGGAAGATGCTTATGTCTTTGGGGAGATCCTGCTTGGGGGCAGATGGTCAAAGAAGGCAAGCAAGTACGCGATAGTTTTGACGATGCATTGGTCGAAGCTTCTGTCGATCTGATTCGAAACCGTTGGAAGCCCTCCCCGTTTCCAACGTGGGTGACATGCGTTCCCTCCCAAAGACATGCTTCTCTTGTTCCAGATTTCACCCAAAGAGTTGCTGAGAAATTGGGGTTAGCCTATTCAGACTGTGTTGTCAAAGTACGTGAGCACGAACTGCAGAAGCTGATGCAGAACTCGTTTCATCAGGCTCGAAATCTGGATGGCGTATTTGACGTTACAAAGGGAAAAGTTCATAATGATGCCGTTCTCTTGATTGACGATATGATTGATTCGAGGTGGACGCTCACTGTCGTGGCAGCCCTTTTGAAACAAGCGGGGAGTGGCCTTGTTTGGCCGTTCACCCTAGCAATGACATCGAAATCGAAGTAAGCGTTATGACACCAAATTTATCACCAGACACAAAAGCGATTTTGCTGCTCTGTAGCTCGTGGGGCAAGAAGGACAACACACTTAAGCCTCTTACGTTCACTGAGTATAATAAGCTTACGGACTGGCTAAGACAGAAAGAACTTAGACCATCCAATCTGTTCGATTCGGAGGCACACCTCAAGAATCCATCCTTCCCTTTTGAATCTGCTCGCTTTAGCTCTCTTCTTAATCGCGGCGGAATTATGGCAGTAGAATTGGAACGCTGGCTCAATACCGGCGGATGGGTCATAAGCCGTGCTGATGAAGAATATCCTCAAAGACTAAAGCAAGCCCTGGGCGAGAATGCTCCCCCTCTATTCTTCGGAATCGGTACAAGATACTTTTTATCCACAGGTGGAGTGGCTTTAGTAGGATCACGAGATATTTCAGAGGAGGGGCAAGAAGCAACACAAAGAATATCCATGAGGTGTGCTGAAAAGCAAATCACGGTCATTTCTGGTGGAGCACGAGGTGTTGATCAGACGGCGATGCAATCCGCTTTGGAGGCAGGTGGAAAGGTCATTGGTGTCTTGGCAAATGACTTGGCTCGCACCTCAGTAACAAGAATCTGTCGGGACTACATAGAAGGAGAAAAGTTGGTGTTACTCTCTCCTTTCCACCCTAATGCACGGTTCCAGGTTTGGAATGCAATGGCAAGGAACAAGGTCATTTATGGCCTTTCTGATGCGGTCGTAATAATAAGCTCGTCCGATGGCAAAGGAGGAACTTGGGAAGGAGCTACGGAGAACCTTCGGAAATGGCATATTCCGCTCTTTGTCAGAAAGGATTCGTCTCTACCGGGAAACCTTGACCTAATTGATAAAGGGGCATTTCCTCTGCCAGAAGAAGCATATGACAATACCGACCTGTTGCTGAGTAGATCCCTCAATAGGTCTTCAAACACAAAAGGCAAGACTCTATTTGACTAAGCACCCTATTATGATTGCCACGCAATAAATTGCGGGGCTAAATATTTTTATTTATTGAAGTTCAACACTGCAAATTCCTTATGATACTTTCGGGCGGCGTCATCGTATGCTTTTGCGGCTTGGATTTCATCGTCGAAATATCCGATATACATCGCTTTCCTGTTGAACCATATTTGGGCTAACCATTTTTCTTTGCCTTTGTGCCAGCATATCCCCTTAAATCTTGAATAGCATTTCCTCTTTTTAAACTTGCGCCTGTTTCGGCTGTTCTCTGCTCGCGTTGCCGGCCGAAGGTTCGCCTTTCGATTATCAAGCCCGTTATGATTGATATGGTCGCAGAACTTTCCATCCGCCACCTTCACAATCTCTCGGTGCATCATGATAAACACCCGCTTATCGCCCATGCTAATCCCTCGCTGCGCATAGAACGTATGTTTCATGTTGACAGCATACCACTTGTGCTTGTTTATCCGCTCGTAATCTTCCGGGTCCACTATGGCGTATTTGCCCTGTGTAAGCGGTATCCGGCGAAAGGGATAGCCGTACCAGATTCGGCGGTAGAATATCGCCAGAGCGACGAAAGGCGCTGCCAACCAATCGGGGATGTTGATGGTGAACTCGATACTCGATACTGGATACTTGATGTGCGATACGCTTCACGCTTCACGACATACGGAAGCCGTATAACGGCTTCTATAATTGGCTGAACCTGCGCGTTTGAGTCGAAAATAGTCCTCGTTTCTCGATCCTCGATTCTCGTAACTCGATGTGAGCAAGGCAGTTAAAATTTTTTTCGAAAAATCTAAATTTTCTAAAAACTACCTGCACTTTTGATTGATTTTTTTAGATCCCTCGGCCTTGCTCGGGACCTCCGCTTCACTCCGGCCTACACTTTTGATTGAAATATGCTCGATGCTGGATGCTCGATACTGGATGCTCGATAATTGATTATTGACTTTTTTCGAGTGGGAGGTCTGCGCTGGGGCAGGGTTAGATTTGGGTGGTTATTTGTGAGGGATTAGCTATAATAGCTAATTTATGGCCAGGAAAATTGCCATTTTGGGTTCGACGGGGTCGATTGGTAAAAAGGCGCTGCGGGTAATCGAGGCGCTTAATTCGTCAGTCGGGGTTAGCCACGAAGCCACGAAGGCACAAAGTCATTTTAGGGTTAAAAGAATAAAAGACTCGTCGTTCGAGAAAGGATTAACCGCAGAGAGCGCAGAGCAAAGCGCTAAAATGGATTCGAGATTGCTTCGCGGAGTTTATCCTCGAGCGAAGCGAAGGGCTCGCAATGACAAGACGGGTGCAATAGGCGATACGCAGTATGAGATTGTTGCATTGAGCGCTCACAGCAGCGTTGAGCTGTTGGCTGAGCAGGCGAGGCGGTATAAGCCGAAGTTTGTCGCCGTCACAAACGCTGATTATGCAGCGCCGCTTCGCGAATTGCTCGGTGGTCTGGATGTTGAGATTTTGGCCGGGCCGGATGGTTTGATAAAGATTGCGCAGCTTGAAGAGGTCGATATTGTCCTTACGGCGGTTGTTGGTGCGGCGGGTCTGCCTGCGGTGCTTGCGGCTGCGCAAAAAGGCAAGACGCTTGCAATCGCGAACAAGGAGCCGCTTGTTATTGCAGGTGAGCTGCTTATGGAGATTGCGAAGGAAAATGACAGCACTATTTTGCCGGTGGATAGTGAGCATTCAGCGATTTTCCAGGCGATGCAATCGGGTTCGGCTGATGAAGTCAGTAAAATCATTCTAACGGCTTCCGGCGGGCCATTTAGAAAAGCCACTGTTGAGGACATCCGGAACGTAACGCTGAAAGAGGCCCTTTCGCATCCTGTTTGGGATATGGGGCCGAAAATCACCGTTGACTCGGCGACTATGATGAACAAGGCACTTGAAGTAATCGAGGCCCATTGGCTTTTTGATATGCCGGTCGAAAAAATAGAAGTTTTGATTCACCCTGAATCAATAGTACATTCACTTGTAGAATTTGTGGACGGGTCGGTAATAGCGCAGCTCGGTGCGCCCGATATGTGTCTTCCGATACAGTATGCTCTGACGTATCCTGCGCGTGTTGCCGGTATTGCCAAGCATCTGCGGCTCGATGAATTAGGGCAACTTACGTTTGAGAGGCCTAATCTGGAGACGTTTCGCGTGCTGCCATTAGGTTTTGAGGTTGCGCGTACGGGCGGCACGGCTGCGGTTGTTTTCAACGCTGCAAACGAGGCGGCGGTGCAGGAGTTCTTGGCGGGCAGAATTAAATTTGTTAATATAGTCGAGTTTATAGAGCACTGTTTGAATAAGCATAATGTAAAGAAGTCTGTGTCCCTGGAGGAGCTGCTTGAGGCAGACGCCTGGGCGAGAAGAGAGGTTAGAATTAGCTTAAAGCGAAAAGCTAAAAGTGTAAAGTGAAAGATGAAATACGAAATCCGAAATCCGAAGCACTCCGCAGTCCCAAGGGGGACACCTCTCGGTGGATACCTTGCGGTGGAAACAAATTCGAATGCGGATACGCACGCTTCTGACAGGCGTGACCAAAATACGAAATTCAAAACTGACACAAAGTGTCATTGCGAGGAGCGCAGCGCTGAAAGTCCGGCCCCTGGACGGAACGAAGCAATCTCGGTCATTCGTAGGTCAGAGATTGCCACGCCAACCTTTGGTTGGCTCGCAATGACATTTTGAGATTGTTTTGGGTTTTTGATATTCGGCATTCGGATTTTATTAGTGGATGGTTTTTTTAGCTTTAATTTTTTGGTTTGTTGAGAGAGGTTATTGAATGTCTAAACGAGAAGGTTTGTTGAAGGGGGCGCTGCAATACGTCGCAAAACAGGAAGCCAGTAAGAATTTTCGTCGGTTCCTGTGGTTTATTGTCTTTGTCGCGGTTATTTATTTAATTGTGCGAAACATCAGTGCTTTTGGCAATGTACTGCTGGTTGTGCTTGGGTTTGGTGCGGTTGTTCTTGTTCACGAATTCGGGCATTTCATTGTTGCCAAGCTCTCTGGGATAAAGATTGAGGCATTTTCAATCGGATTTCCGCCTATTTTGGCCGGTGTTCGGAGGACCGAGAAAGGCTGGCGTGTTCGTATTTTGCCGAGGTTCTTCCCGAAGGAAAATGACGAGTCGGGTGATGGCCGGCTGAGTTTTACGATAGGCAGCAAGGCCGGGGCGGGCGAGACGGAATATCGTATCGGGCTTGTTCCGTTCGGAGGTTTTGTCAAGCTGTTTGGGCAGGAGGACATTGGTTCGGCCAAGGCCAGTGACGACCCGCGTTCGTTTGCTAATAAGCCGGTTGGTACTCGTATGGGCGTTTTAGCAGCAGGGGTTGTCTTTAACGCGCTCAGCGCTGTTGTCATTTTTATGATAGTTTTCCTTGTCGGGATAAGACTGAAGGCCCCTGTGGTTGGTGTTGTGATACCGAGTTCGCCGGCGGCGCGGGCGGGCATAAAGGCCGGTGATGAGGTAATTAAGATTGGCGGAGAGAACAGCACCCTTGACTTTAGCAATATAGCTATAGCGGCGGCTTTGTCAGGTAAGGGCGAAGAGGTTGCGTTAAAGGTGAAGAGGTATGAAGAAGACGGCTCTATATCCATAAAAGATTTTTCGCTTGTGGCTGAGCAGATGGCGGGGATACCGATGAAAGTTTTCGGCATTTTGCCGGCGCAGAGTTTGACTATTGCCAAGGTCCTCGACCCTGAGGAATTGCTTAAAAGAACGGGTCTGCGCCCCGGGGACCGAATTAAATCCGTTAATGGCAGGGAGGTGCATACGCACTGGGAGCTGGAGGAGATGGTTGCGGGTGCCCTTGTGCCGGAAGTTACTATTTTGGCTGAGCGAACTGAGGGACATGTTAAAGTCGAGTTGATTGAGACGCAAATTCGGCTGGATTTGAGTCCTGCCGTGAGGGAAGTTGAATCCGAATTCGACCTTAGCCATATTTACTCTATGGTGCCGCGTTTGCGGATAAAGGCTGTCGATACTAAGTCCAAGCTCCAAGAGGGAGATATTGTTCTTGCGATTGGTGATGTTTCAAATCCAACTTATAAAGAGATGCGTGAGGTTACCACAGAATATGAGGGTAAGGAACTACCGATGAAGGTTTTGCGCTCGGATGCTAATGATGTCGAAGAGGCCTTGCTCGTTACCGTTAAACCTGAGCGTTCAAAAGATGGTAGACGGGTATTGATTGGTATTGGCGTTGTGCTTGATGCTGAGCATGCGGTTGTTGCCAAGACTATCGCTGCGGAGGATGGGTCAGTTGGGTTGGCGATTCCTCGCGGTGCTGTGATAACGGCTGTCGATGGGGTCGGCGTGTCAAACTTTTACGATATTATCAGGGAAATCAGCCGATACCCCGGTGAGCGAGTCACGATTGATTGGCGAGTCGATGAGGAAATGGCGGGCGGTGTTGCTTTAGACGTGGGTGTCGCTGGAGAGTTTGTTACTGTCAAATCCACTTTTGCTGAAATTGTTCCGTTTGAGGACTTGAAAAGACTTTACCAGGCCAGCGGGCCCGTTGATGCAATCGGGATGGGCTATAAAAAGACCGTTATGTTTATTGCTCAAACGTATGTTACGTTAAGGCGTCTTGTGGGTGGGCTTGTCAGTGCGAAAGAGCTTATGGGGCCTGTAGGTATTATTAGTTTTAGCTATCGCATTGTTGCCGAACAGCCGTTGGTCTACTACGTTTACTTCCTTGGCCTGATAAGCGCCTGTATAGCTGTGTTTAACTTTTTGCCTCTGCCGCCTCTTGACGGAGGATTTGTTGTGCTTTTGTTAGTTGAAAAAATCAAAGGTTCAGCGTTGAGTGAGCGAACGCAAGGGGTTATTGCTTATGCCGGCTGGGTGCTTATCGGAGGGTTTTTTCTTTATGTAACGTTTAACGATATTGTCAGGAGCTTTTTTTAGTTACTCAAACTGACCGGTTCTATTTTTTGGACACGGATTTACACGGAGTTATTGCCACAAAGACACCAAGACACTAAGAATATTTAATTATTAGCCACAGGGAGCACAGAGGATTCAATAATATTTAGCCACGAATTGACACGAATTAGCACGAATTTTTTTTAGACGCAGATACCTATGGCATAAATTGCGCTGATTGACGCGGATTTTTAGAATTGACCCCGGCTTGTGGGTGCACAGGAGCTCACCCTGGGGGCAGGCGGGAATTGGGGGTTTGGTTCGTATTGCGTATGTCATATATCGGGAAAGTGAAAAACTTAAAGTCAAAAGTGCAAAACCACAGTGCAAAATCAAAAGAAAGTTTGGCCTTGACGGATTAAAGAGGTTTGGGTAGTATATAGCCACTGATTTCACTGATTAACACGGATTTTTTATTTTGACGGGAATTGTGGGTTTGAGTATTGTATAGCACGAAAGTGGGATACGGCATTTCAGGAGCTGGGGATGGATACCCGAATGTTTCATGTTTGGTAAAGCCGGAGAACGTTGGTGAAACTGATGGAGTAATGCGATTTATTGGCACCAAAAACAACGCACTTTAAGAGTTTATCTGGGCTAACATTTACTAACAGCTTTACACTTAATTTCTTTAAAAAGTGATAGTCCGTTAAGAAGGGTCATAAAAACCAACTTAAGGAAAAATCGGATTAATCTTATGATAAAGCTATATCAATATCAAGAGGTTGAACTCATAGAGAAATCTCGAATAAATGTGAATATCATTAGGGTGTTTCTAGCTTTTTTATTGACAATTATCGTTGCCGACCACTCGTTTGGTTATACTCCTCCTGATATCCCAAGAGAAAAAATCTCTATCGATATTCCTAGCGATATAAGGGGATATATCGAAAAGTTGTATTCTCCAGATGCGGCAGTGCGTTTGTCTGCTGCTCACTCTTTGGGAAGAATGGGTGAACAAGCAGTTCAAGCAATACCATTTTTGATTGAACTTTTAGGAGATGATACAAGACTTTTTGGGGGATATAAGGGAGCCAGTCCTGGCGTAGAAGCAGCAGAGGCATTAGGTAAAATAGGCAGCCCCGCAGTGAAGCCGTTGATTGCAGTTCTTAAACATGATAATAATACAATGCGAACGAATGCAACGCGATCGCTGGTAAGGATAGATGTAGATGCGGTAGAGCATTTAATTATTGCGCTAAAAGATAAAGATCCAAATATGCGGGGACAAGCAGCAATAGCTTTGGGAGAAATGAAAGATAGACGCGCGACAGCACATCTGATTTCAATTGCAAAAGATCCAGATGCATTTGTCCGTTCCAATGTTATTAGGGCACTTGGTAGAATCAAAGGTTCCGAAGTATTCGATGTCTTGCTTTCCGCACTTCAAGATGAGAATGTAGAGGTAAGAAGAAATGCTGCAAGAGCATGCCGCAACTATGCCTTGGACAGGTACCCTGACAAAGTGGAAGATATAATCGCTGCTTTAGAAGATCGGGATGCGATGGTTCGGCAGAGTGCGGCATATGCATTAGGTGCGACGAAAGAGAGCATCGCTATAGAAGGGTTGATTATTGCATTAAGGGATGAAAAGGACTCCGTACGAAGTTGTGCAGCATTTGCACTGGGGAGAATAGGGGACAGTCGAGCAGTAGAACCGTTGATTCTGGCTTTAGATGATGAGCATCACAATGTGAGAAACAGGACAATATGGGCACTGGGGGAAATTGCTGATCGCCGAGCAGTAGAATCTTTAATTCCGTGCCTGAGAGATAAATTATGGCAAAATCGAGCAAGCGCCGCAAGAGCATTAGGCAAACTAAAAGACACCCGGGCCGTGGAAACGTTGATTGACGCATTGGACGATAAGGAAGTCCCAGTTAGAGAAGCTGTGATCCAAGCACTCGGAGAAATAGGGGATAGTCGTGCAACAACAATTCTTATTAAAGCATTGAAGACGAATGTCGCAGAGGACACGGACCGCCGATTGAAACGAAGAGCAGCTGAAGCTTTGGGTAAGCTGAGGAGTGTTGAGGCAGTAGAACCACTGATTGATGTCCTTTCGGGTGACAATCTCGGGATAGTCAGAAGAATTGCGGCTAGCGCGCTTGGCGAAATAAAGGATCCACGAGCTGCAGAACCTTTGTTTGCGGTGTTAATGGAAGGGCCGGGTCACGAGCTCCGAGAAGAGGCAGGGCGCGCATTGGGAAAAATAGATGACCTCCGGGGAACAGAACCTTTCTTGATCTCATTGAAGAATAAACAGGTGAATTTGTATAAGCGACAAAGAGCAGCCTGGGTGTTGGGAAGGATAGGGAGCACTAGTGCAGTGGAAACTTTAGTTGCTATTCTGGAAGATGAGAGCGAGAGTGTTGAAATTCGTTGTTCGGTAGCAACCGCGCTGGGAAAAACAAAGGCTGCGCAGGCAGTGGATATTTTGATTGCCGCCTTGAAGAATAAGGATTCACGTATCCGAAGTAGAGCTGCATCTTCACTGTGGAACATAAAGGATCCAAGGGCAATTGCATCTTTGATCGCTACTCTGAAGGATGATGACCCAGATGTACGAGTGAAAGCGACATGGGCACTGGCGTCCATAAAGGAGCAATGGGCAATTAAACCTTTGATAGATTTGCTAAATCTAAAGCATCGCGATCCTGGAGTGCAGCGAAACTCTGTATCGATGTTGCAGAGGATAACGGGGAAAAGATTTGGTACAGACTATGCAAAGTGGCAAAGGTGGTGGAAGTATAACAAGGATAATATTTATGAGAATTAATTACTAAAATGGCAAGTCAGCATTTATTAGGTTTACAGCAACTGTGAAGCGAATGACAAACACCTAGAAAACCCTGACTTTTAATTATGAGATATGGTGTCACTTTACAGACGCAAGATCATCATTAGTGATTCAAAGGTCAATAAACGATTGGAATAGCGGATAGAGGTAAGGATGAGTTTTTTTTGGCTGAAGAAAGGATTTGAAGGTGTTGGAAACGTTATTAGAACAACTGTCTTGTGAGCAATATCACGAAGGTATATTCAGCGCTCTGAAAGAAGCAGACGGTGAAGTTTATGAGTTAATAAGAAGAGAGTACGAACGGCTGCAAAATAGTATTCAACTTCTCGCGGCGGAGAATCGCTGCTCGCCGGCGGTTTTAGCGGCCCTTGGCTCGGTCGTTCAGAACAAGACAGCCGAGGGCTTTGTCGGGGCCAGATTGCACGGAGGCTGCGAGGTTGTTGACGATGTGGAGCGGCTTGCCGTGGCCAGGGCCAAAGAGGCCTTCGGCGCCAAGTATGCAAATGTACAGCCGCATTCCGGCACACAAGCCAACCAGATTGTCCTTACTGCGCTACTGAATAGCGGCGATAAGGTGCTGAGTATGGGCTTAGACCAGGGTGGACATTATTCGCACGGGGCAAGAGATTCTTTCTCGGGTAAATTCTTTGAAGTAGAAAATTATTATGTTGATAGGGAAACTTTTCTTCTGGATTACGATGCTGTCAGGCAGCAGGCACACAAAGTCAAACCCAAACTTATTATATGTGGTGCCAGCGCCTATTCCAGAACGATAGATTTCAAAAAGTTTAGAGAGATTGCGGAGAGCATAGGGGCATACCTTTTAGCGGACATCTCACACATATCGGGATTGGTGGTGGCTGGCGCTCATCCTTCTCCTGTAAATTATGCGCATTTTACAACGACAAGTACGTATAAGCCGGGAGGGCCCAGAGGCGGCCTGATAGTGATGGGATCGAGAGACGACAGACGACAGACGACGGACGACAGACGAGAATTGTGGGAGCTTATCGACAGAGCGACATTTCCGGGGGTGCAGGGGACGCCTTATCTGAATAATGTAGCGGCTAAAGCGGTTTTCTTCAAGGAAACACTTTCCGATAAATACAAAGTCAGGCAATTCAAAATCATAGAAAATGCGAAAAGACTTGCAAATAACTTGCTGGATTTGGGATATGATGTTTTAACCGGCGGGACAGACAACCATATGGTTCTGATAAACGTTAGCAATTTGCGAGATGATTTGACGGGTGTCGTGGCGCAAAAGTGCCTTGAGGAGTGCGGCATAATTGTCGATATAAATAAGCTGCCCTACGATAAGAGGCGTGCTGCGGTTACCGGCGGTATCAGATTAGGCACACCTATTGTTACAAAGAACGGAATGGGGACAGAGGAAATGGACAGGATATCCGGGCTGATAGATGCAATATTAAAGCGGGTAAAAATAATAAACGATACTGAATATAAAATAGCCGAATCCTTCAAGGGAAATAGCCGAGACAAAGTAAAGGTACTGTGCCGGAAGTTCCCTATGCGTTAAGGACCGAGTTTGACAGCACCTTTTGTCGGCCACTTCTTTGGGCGGTGGAACCGGAGGGAGCTGGCAGGATATTTGGGATTAAGGATTTAATTTTTATTTTTCAGGATTATAAAAGTGAATCAGAGGAAAGCAATTTCGGTGGTAGTAACTATTCCGGCCTTTAATGAGGCGGCGACGGTGGCGGAGGTAATTGAGGCCATACCGAGTGACATTGCCGGAGTAGAGGGTATTGATGTTGTGGTAATAAATGACGGCAGCACAGACGATACGGCCAAGGTAGCGGCTGAGGCGGGAGCGAAAGTCGTTAGTTTCAGCCACAACAAGGGCCTTGGGGCTGCGTTTGGTCAAGGACTGCGCACGGCTCTTGGGCTTGGGGCCGGTATCATTGTTAATATCGATGCTGATGGCCAGTTCAACCCTGAAGATATACCAAAATTGCTTGTGCCAATCATTGAGGGCAGGGCCGATATGGTTACGGCGAGCCGGTTTGCAGACTATGATTTGATTCCGAAAATGCCGTGGATAAAGAAGTGGGGCAACAGAAGAGCTGCTAATATTGTGAACAAGCTGACGGGGCAGGAGTTGCATGATGTTTCGTGCGGGTTCCGGGCGTACAGCCGTGATGCTGCTCTGCGGGCAACGTTACTGGGTGGACACACATATACCCACGAGGTCATACTTGATCTGGCTTTTCGCGGGCTGCGGATTATTGAGGTGCCCGTGAAGGTTATTGGCGTGCGCAAGGTCGGCAAGAGCAGAGTCGCCGGCAATGTGTGGAAATACGGCTGGAATAGTTTAATGATAATTCTAAGGGCATACAGGGATTATAGGCCAACGCGCGTCTTCGGCGGAATCAGCGTCGCATTTTTGCTGTTAGCCCTGGCTTGCGGCATATTTGTGCTGCGCCATTATCTGGCGACCGGTGGGTTTTCACCATATATTTTTGTAGCCTTTCTGGGTGCCGGTTTCGGTTTTGTTTCGCTTATCTGTTACATAACCGCGCTGCTGGCCGGAACGATAAACCGTCTGAGAATTTTACAGGACGAGCAGCTGTTTTTGTTGCGTAAGCAGGAATATAAGCGGATAGCGGATAGTAATAGCGGATAGCGGATACGCTAAATGCTAAGCGCTAATGAAGAAGAATAGACGCAGAGTTTCAGAAAAGGGGCCGGTTCAGAAGGCGACGGGCACAACAGCTCTGGCTGAGCTGGGATTGGGACAAGACCGCTTCAAGCTGACTAAGCTCGACTATATTTTGGCTCCGCTGATAGGTCTCTTTGCAGCTCTTTTGACTTTCCCGCATGTCGGAACAGCTATCAATTGGGACGACCTGCTTTATATGAATATGTCGATAAACACAGCGTATGAGGCCTGGCAGCTGTACGTGCTGAACCGTTACGGACACATATATCTGCTGAAATTTTTCTTTTTTATTACCGGTGATTGTATAACCGCGGGCAGAGTGTACTGGTGCTTTATGTTTTTCGGCACAGGCGTTTTGGTGTACTGGTGCGCGAAGATACTTGCGGGCAAAAGGGGTTATGTTATAGGCGTAATAGCTGCGGTGCTGTTTCTCGTGCAGCCGCTTTTTGTTGTCCGAGAATGGGGCTGTCCGCTGGCGGACTTTGGCGCAATGCTCTGGGTAATGTTGGGTGCTTTTGTATATCTGGCATTTCCCGTCAATACGCAAAAGCATCGACGGTGGATTCTCATGGCATTGGGCCTTATATTTTTCTGGGCGATGAAGTCAAAAGAAACAGGCATCTGTATGATTGTTCTGTTTCTTGGACTGGGCAGAGAAGAATCCGGCGTTTTCAATATTAGGCGATTTGCCCGTGACATCGGCTGGGCCTGCCTTGGCGGGTTTACAGGCTGCGTAGTATTTATGATGCTCGATGGGGTCTTTGTGGGGGATGCTTTTTTCTCAATTCGCCCCTCCAATGTGGCGGTGGTACTCGATAAGAATATCAATCGGCCGCCGGAGACTCTTGGTCGTCTTGCCGGAACTCGTGAGGTTATGTCATGGTATGCGGGCATGGCCAAGCATGAATGGCTTGTTGCTTTGTTTGCTCCTTTTATGCTGTATTTGCTGATTGGCTGGAAGTCAGTCAGTCGGGAATTCAACATACGAGAAAAAATGGTATGGCTGATTCCTCTTGTTCTGATGGTATTCTTAGCATACGCACCGTCGCGGTTCTGGGTTCTGCCACGGTATTTCTCGCCTGCTATACCTTTAGTTTGTGTATGGGCAGCACAATTCTTCTGGTTTGACGTCAGCGGAACAGTGTCGGCAGGTAAAAGCGGTCAGGCCATACCAAAGATGGTTGTTGCAGCAGGGCTGATACTGCTGGCTTTTCTCACTGTTTATATTTTTATGTCTTTTGTGCCTGATATTTCGAGATTTTACAACTTTATGCGATATAGGGTATTGGAGGTGCGCTTCAAGACGAGCGAAAATGTTTTCTATGCCGTCGGCATAGTGCCGTTGACTGTAACAATTCTGTTGGTGACGGGTGTGCTTGCCAAAAAGCGGGGACTGACGGTTTTGTTCATTTCGTTTTTGTGCCTGTTTTTGCTGATTTGGCAGCCGTTCCGATTTGACTTCAGTGAAAATGGAATGAAAGCAACGGTCAATAAAAGTGAATGGAGGTTCCTGCCCTATAAAGTTTTTCAGGATGAGTTTCAGTTCGACAAGGATATAAAAGTGCTGATTTCGGAAGATGTCCACAACCGTTCCTGGATGTTGGGTAAACGTGTGAACTCGCAAAGCTGGATGTTCAATGTATTTTTCAACCAAAAGTACGGTGAAGAGCATTTTATTCATGGGACCTGGGAGGACATATTGAAGGGTGATTACACCTATGGCATTGTGACCCAGCGGGATTGGGAAGGCATTGGTAAAAAGCACAACGTGGCTCATCTGATAAGAGATTATGTCGTCAAATCGGATATAAGAATACAGCTACTTCTGCTTAAAAGACGCTGAATCGAATGAATAAGCACGATCGCAAAATTCGGCGACAAAAAGCGAACAAGACGATTGCCGTCCTCGAGGATTATATTGGAGATCTTAAGGCGCTGTCTGCTTTAGATATCGGTTGTTCAACAGGCTTAATGACGGAATTGTACGCTGAGAAGTTCAAAAAAATAATAGGGATAGATATTGATAAGCCCGCGATAAAGTCTGCTATCCAAAATAGCTTATAAACAAATTTGGAGTTCTACGTTAAAGATGCCATGAATACTCGTTTTGAGGACGAATCATTTGATGTTGTAATTTGCACGCATACCTACGAGCATGTGCCAGATTCTTTGAAATTGATGGCAGAAATCTATAGGATTCTAAAGTTTCAGGGAGTTTGCTATTTTGCTGCCGGCAACCGGTTGCGCCTTATCGAACCTTATTATAAACTGCCCTTACTTTCGGTTATCCCGAAGTCCTTTGCTCACATTTATCTTCGGCTTTTTAGAAAAGGGGATTTCTATTACGAAAACCATTTAACCCTTTGGGGTTTAAGGAAATTGGTTTCAGAATTTACAGTCATTGACTATACGTTCAAGATTGTGAGGGATCCGGAGAAGTTTTATGCAACAGAGATGATAACACCCGGGTCTCTTCGCCAAAAATTAGCTTTAGGATTCCTAAAGGTAACCTATTGGCTTTCTCCATCTTATGTGTGGTTATTACAAAAGTATAAATGAAGCAAAGGCCAATTAGAGAAATGATTGCAAAACAAAAACTCCTCGTTCTCACAACCACATTCCCTCGTTGGAGTGGTGATACGATGCCGCCCTTTGTATACGAGCTTGCTAAAAGATTAACAAGAGATTTTGATGTTTCTATTTTAACACCTACTTATCCTGGAGCAAAGGCCGATGAGGTCCTCGATGGAGTGAGAGTTCATAGATTCAGATATTTTTTAAAAAGGTATGAAAGACTTGCAGGAGGTTTAGGAATTCTACCAGCATTGAAGAAGAACAAATGGTATTATCTTCAAATCCCTTTTTTCATAGCAGCAGAATTTTTTGCGTTAAGAAAACAAATCAAAAAAAACCCACCCGATATTATTCACGCTCACTGGATCCCGAATGGTTTCATTGCAGCATTGATCAAGAAACTCTATGGCGTTTCTTTTGTTGTAACAGCACATGGATCAGATGTCTTTGGATTGCGGGGGACGTTCTCAACGGCTCTGAACAGGTTCGCATTGAAAAACGCGGATAGAGTAACTGTGGTGAGCAGTGTGCTTAGAGAAGAGGTATTGGCGAGAATCGAGTCCAAGCTAAGAATTGAAGTAATTTCTATGGGCGTAGATGATAAACATTTTAATCCGGACAAAAGAGATGATTCAATAAAAAAGAAATACGGAATAGAAGGGCCATTTATACTATTTGTGGGGAGGTTAATCGAATGTAAGGGTGTAAGATATCTTATTGAGGCTATGCCTGAGATAATTAAAGAATTTCCAAAAGCTAAATTGTTAATCGTCGGCAAGGGAGTATTAGAGAAAGAATTAAAAGATTTAACCAAAGAGTTGAGATTGGAAGCAAATATTGTGTTTACAGGTGGAATTCCCAATTATCTATTGCCGGCATATTATGCAACGGCGGATATTTTTGTTGGGCCTTCGATTATAGCAGAAGGAGGTGTCAGAGAGGGCTTGCCAGTAACTTTTATGGAAGCGATGTCCTGTGGTGCTATTATTGTAACAACCGATTTGGAAGGAAATAAGGATTTGGTATTGAACAACCATTCAGGTTTTATTATTAGCCAGAGGAGCACTAAACATATCTCTGATAAGGTTCTTGAGCTTCTAAAGAATCGTTCTCTTATGTCCCGAATAAGAAACCAGGCCAGAGAAATAATAGTTGAGAAATTTGATTGGGAAATAATATCAGAAAGATACAAGGACATCCTGAACAGCGTCATTAATCCTTAAAATAAAAAACAAAAACGCCTGTTTTGATGAAATATACCGATATATTTATTAAAATGCTGAATTGAAATATGCAGCGAGCAGCTCTAATTGTAAAATATTTTCCGGTAAGCAGCCGAATATCAGGAGTGACTTCGTTCGCTATGCTTTTGGCTAAACATTTAGCCAATACCTGACAAAGAACTATCAGAATCACACATCGCATTGGATATGGTAAGTGTGTCTGTTTTTACAGAATATCGTGATGCCGAAGGAATGGCAGTTATGATTTTAGAGGCTACAGCATCAGGAAAGCCTATCGTGGTTTCCAATGTGAGTGGAATCCCTGATGCTGTGGAGGATGGGATCCACGGTTGTTTTGTGGAACAAAAACCCCGGAACATCCGGCGGAAAAAATTCCGTATTCAATAGAACGTCCTCAACTGAGGCGAAGAATCGGAGAAAAGCCATAAAAATAGCAAAAGAAAGATTCTCCTGGGAATAAATCGCAGGCAACACTATAGGAATATATAATGAGGCAATATAATGGTCCCCCGGAATAGAAAAAAAGGGCAAAAAAATATTTTAATAATAACATCCGGTTTAACTGAAAATAAAGGAGACCAAGCTATTCTGAGAGCCAATATATATTTCATGAAAAAATATTTATCTGATATCAATATAGTTATTGAAGACGTGTTTTTAGATATCTTTAAATCTTTTCAAACTATTAAACATGTTTATTTTGCTAATGCCGTTGTTTTGAGCGTTGGGCATACCGTTCAGGATACTACAAGTAAATTATTTATTCCTTTTGTTTTCAGTAAAATTGTGTTGGCCATTCTTTTAAGTAAAAAAATTTTAATATTTTCTGCAGGTGTAAGTGATTTGAAGTCAAAATTTCTAAAGAAATTAGTAGTAATAATAATGAATAAGTGTTCTTTTATCTCTGTTCGAGATGAGGCGTCAAAACGACTCCTTGAAGAGTTTGGGGTAAAAAAGAACATTCATATTTCTTGCGATCCTGCACTGTTTTGTCCTAATGACATATTTTCGCCGCAAGACATTTCAATACAATTTGGAAGTTATAAGCCATACATTTGTATATCCCCAAGACGATGGTTCCACTATACCAGCTCTTTTTTTCCTCTTAAAAAAGTAGATGCTAAATACTTACCAAGAATGGAATTGTACAGAAATCAACTGACTAAGCTGGCTGATGGTGCGGTTTCGAGATTTAATTGTAATGTTATATTGGTTCCCATGAAACCTGGGAAAATAGATCAGCCTGGTGCAGATGATGATATATTTTGTAATGAAATATTAAACAATGCTAAAAACAAAAACAATATAATTGTTATTGATTCATCGATAAATCTAAGTGAAACAATCACATTATTCAGAGGAGCAGAAGCAGTTGTAGGTGTTAGAATGCATTCATCGATATTGGCAGCAAAGACTAATACGCCATTTGTTAACGTATATTATAATGAAAAGGGCCTAGGTTTTATGACCGCGATGGGCATGAAAAATTACGCGATATCAATTAAAGATTTTTCCCATGAAAAGGTATTAGATTTTCTGACTGATATATTTAAGAATAAGAAGAAAATAAAAAATCAAATGATTAGGAGAAAAAACGTACTATACGGGAAATTATTAATAAACTATGCAAAGGTGAGGGAAATAATTGATAGAGACCCGGATTACCCAAGTAGTTCGTGAAAACGGCCTGGATTTTGATAGTATAGAGCTTATGGAGGCCATTCAAGCCAAAATCAACGATGTCGGCGTTTGCCGCCGGGCTCTGTTTCCTGAGGAAGTCAGGCAGCTCTATCAGAAGGCTCTTTAGCGATTTGGAATTTGTAAGTGCATGAAAAACTTAACCTCTATTAACAAGTTCGGAGGATGTAATATCTCCGGGTGGTTTAAGAATATTCTGGGGTTGGTGATACTTGTTTTCCTGTTGTGGTATCTGGCCAGGCACTGGGAACAGCTAAAGGCGCTGTTAGATTTAAGCCCGGAGCGGCTTTTTGTGATGTATTGTCTCTTGTTTTTGGTTTCTCTAAGCAGTGCGCGCGTGGTCCAATGTTTGCTAAATGCCCTAAAAACCAAGACTGGTTTTTGGGACATGGTTCGGCTGCATAATGCAGCTATACTGCTTAACTATGCCCCGATGAAATTCGGTACACTCTTCCGGGCGAATTATTTGAAACGTCACTATGGTCTCAGCTATGCGCACTTTGCGACCTTTTTTTTGTATATCACGTTTTTAATGACCGCAACTGCGGCAATCATAGGCCTGGCTGTTTTGCTAACAATCTACGGCTTGGGCGGATATGAAAACAAAATTCTGGCCCTTGTATTTGCGATAACAATCATCGGCTCATTGTTTTTTCTGTTCATACCACTGCCTATCCCTGCGGGCCAGGGACGGTTGAGTAGTACGCTGCGGAATTTTCTTTCCGGCCGAAGTCAAGTATCGAAAGAAAGGAAAACGATTTTCGTTGCGGCAGCGCTTTTGGCTGTAAATTTTTTCCTTACCGCTGTGCGTTTCGGGATTATTTACAATAGTATGGGTAAGAGTATCCACGTGGGAGGATACCTTATTCTCGGGGCTCTGGGTTTTGTCGTTTTATTTATCGGGCTGACTCCCGGTTCATTGGGAATCAGAGAGCTTGTGCTTGGTTTCGGTGCGGTAGTTCTTGGCATACCATTGGAAGTGGGTATCCTGGCGGCGATGGTCGATAGAGCAATATCGATGAGTTATATATTTGTCGTAGGTGGCGGCTGCGCTTTGTCACTCTGGCGTAAGTCACCTGTTGATTTCAAAAAGCAACAGGAAAACTCCGCAGGCCGGTAATATTAAGGTACCGCTCAATCAGCAGTGTTGCTTAAATCAAAAATCATATAGCTTGGCATACCGGCTCTGTAAAATTTGCCATCTTTGGATTCTCCCGGCTCGCCGGGGATTTGCTGATATTGATACCGTTGAGACAATTGTATTATAAGAGGCATCAGTGGCTTCAATTTAGGAATCAAATAGTAAGGATACTTTCCGGTCCTGGCTTTCTGTTCGATATCTTTGAGAGTTTCTGCAACCATGAGCTTCCTATTTTTCACTATCCCAGCCTGCACGATTTCTCTGTCCAGATACCACGCAATCTCCGGCCGATAGAATGGTATCTTGGCTTTGCCTCCTTGATCGACAACGAAACTCTCAAAGCTCAAGAGGAATTTGTCGGGCGGTATGCTTTTATTCAGTTTCTTAAACATTTCTATCTTGGCCGGCGCCTGCCACCGGATACCGTAATAGTAGTTGGTTCCGATTACGCTATATACGCAAAATAAACCGACCAGAATCAGCACAGCAACGTTTGCAAGATATTTATTTGCCTTTTTGAGAATATCAACGAGGAGCATAACACCTTGTGCGGCTGCTATCGCAACCAGAAAACAAAACGGTCTTTCCCAAGTTTGGTGCCTCCAGAGGCAACCTTTTAGAAGAAATTGCTGGAATACGGGAATCATAAAAAACAGCCAGAACTGAGGAAATTGTCTTGGTCTGCGTTTGTCTTGTTTGTTCGGTTTTGTCTCCATAAATACAAACAATTGTCCGAATGTCAAATACAGTGTTGTCGTTATCAAAATCGGCAGGGTAAAATTCGTTACTGCGAGTTCCCATAACCTTGCAAACCAAGCCCCCCAATCGTGCTGCTGCATTTCACCTGAGCCGGCCCGCCATTTATAGGTAATCAATATTCTTTCCCAGTCCCAACCATATCCGGCAGCCATTACAGTGAAGTTTATCATAAGACTTGCCGCTGGCGCAATAATCAATATGGCAAGCAAAATTATGTCTGGCATCTGTCTTTGTTTAATATATTTTCGGAGGCAGTGAAAAATATAATGGACACCTATGGCCAAGGCAAAGAAAAATCCCTCCCAGCTTACCTGCAGCATCATAAACAGCGAGAATGCTAAGCATATCTTGTAGAGTTTTGCGGGTTTGGGGCCGGCCCTTATACCTTTAATTATTACAAGATAGTTCCAGATGGCCCATAGCCCAAACGGGTAGAGCCAGCTTTGAGTGCCGAAATACCCAATCAAGGGAAAGAGACAAAACATAAGTCCGGCAAGCAGAGTGGTTTTATCGTCCAAAAGAGCCCGCAATATTTTCAAAAACAAGAGTAGTGTTATCACCGTCTGCATTATCCCAACTACTCGCAAGGACCATTCGTGGAAACCGAAAAGTGCCATAAAGGGCACATTCAGGAGAGTTGGAAGCTGTGGGTGGTTAAGATACCTTAATGGGTTTTCAGTTGGTGGGTCACCCACAGCCTTGGTCAGCATGCCCTTCGTATAACCAAGGCCGTAATTAAGATGTACTCTGGCATTTAATGGGCCGTGAGCTTCAGCCCAGCTGTGCAGGCCATAAAACGGCCGGGTTATGTTATTCGAGGGGCTCCAAAATTGAGTCATTATTGAACAGAGCAAAACGACAAGTAATCCCGCACAGAGCCAGAAGCTAAGAGCTTTTTTTGATTGGCTTAAGCTGTCTTCTTTTTTCATAATCCGTTCCTGTCAAGCTGTATCATAGTAATAGTTAAAATATCGGCTGTAAAGCCGTATTTGAGTAGATAAAATCGGTCCTGAATAGCAAATCACAGATTCAATCGCCAAGCAATAGTTTATTGCGTCATATTGTGGATTCTGCTTGTCCTTGTTTTGGCTACGTAGTAAGATAATAAAGCACAATGAAAGAAAGCAGGGAGTTCGTGAGAAGTGAACGCTTATTCGCGTCGCTCTTTCATCGAACCGGGCGGTTCGGCCCACCGGGTAGCGTCCCGGTTTTTGGACCAGCGTTGCGCGGCTGCCTCAGGTTCGAAAGGAACATATCGTGAATGTTGCAGAACGACGCTTGAAACTGCTGCTGCGAGTCGTGGGGGTCGTATCTCTGCCGGCCGTCGTGGCTGTTTTTATGCCGCATTCCTGGCTGGTCCGGGGCGTGGAACTTGCCGAGCCCGGCACTGCCGTGCGGGTGCTTATGCCGTACCTGGCCCGGCTGGTCTCGGTGTTCTACTTCGGGCTTGGCTATCGCCTTCAACTCGTCGAAGCATCGTGGCCGAGCGCGCTTGATCTGGATTCGACTTTGCAATTCTCGGCCAAGTGGCGCAACGCCGGCGTTGCGCCCTGCCTTCCGGGCGGCTATCCCGCTCTGACATTGAAAGACTCCAAAGGTGGTATTGTTGGTATTGTTGGCGTCTTCGTTGATGACCGGTTCGATGTTCGCCTTCTGCCTATCGGGGCGCCTGGAAAAGCCAAAGTCGTCAATCAAGAAGCGACTTTCACAGTCTCACCACTTTTGTACCGGAATTTCAGGCCTGGCATTCGAGAACCGGGCACCTACGAGATTTACATATCAGTTGGAACACGTACAGGGACACCTCGTATCGCATTGCCATTGCCTGAAAGCGACGGGAAACGCCGGTACCGCCTGGGGATGTTGAAAATAGTGTCGGCCAAAGAGAAATGAAATCCTGTTATCAGTTGGCTGAAAGAACTTTTTGTAACATTAGAATAGATTCGTTTAAGTAATTTAGTCCGGTGCAGATAAACCCAACCGGCCGAGGAGGTGAAAAATGAGCAGTTTTTTCTGCAAAATCTGCCATCAAGTTCAACAGTAGTCCTGTTGTTGCAAATTCTAATGAGAAATTTCCTTGCTTTAAGACGTGTTTTTAGTTAAAATACAAGTTCCTGGTTGGCTGAAAACTACATATTACAGTTTGATTTGGAGATAAGAATATGAAACGCAATTGCTTGATTTTAGCCGCTTTTGCTGCCGGTTGTCTTTTGCTCTTGCAAATTGGCTGTCAAGAGGAGGCGAAGGCACCGGAAGGGTCTAAGACTGTATTGGTCCGGCAGAGTGCCGGACCCAACGAGCCGATGATTGGTCCGACAAAAACTGAAACCGTACCTGAGGCCAATAAACCCAGCCCCTCCGGGGGGCGGGGTGAGCCGGCGCCAAAAATTACGTTTGAAAAAGTGATTCACGATTTCGGCAAAATCGGTTCGAAGTCAAATAACTCGTGTGAGTTCAAATTTAGAAACACGGGGGACAGCTTGTTGAAAATCGGGAAAATCGAGAAGTGCTGCAGCTTCTCGGCGAAGTTAAAAGGGAACAAGAAAGACTATGCACCAGGGGAAAGCGGGACTGTGATAATAACGTTTAATGCAAGCAGGTTTCGCGGTGCGTTGACAAAATTTCAGCATGTGAACAGCAACGATAAGATAAGGCCCAGGGTTAGACTGACAGTAAAGGCCAAAATTGTTCCGAAAGTCAGTTATCAGCCGGAGAGACTGAACCTTTTACTTAAGGATGAAAATGCCGGCTGTCCGGAGATTACGCTTACCAGTCTTGACAATCAGCCGTTTGCGATAAAGCAGTTCAAATCGACCGGCAATTCCATAACCGCAGATTTTGACCCTTCGGTGAAAAAGACGAAGTTTGTTCTTGAAGCCAAGGTCGATATGGAAAGGCTGCGAAGAGGTTTGAACGGGAGTATCAGCATCAGCCTGACTCATCCGGAATGCCGTACGGTTACTATTCCCTTTAACACGCGGCCGAGATTTAAGATTACCCCACCGTCGATTATCGTTTTGCGCGCTGAACCGCAAAAACCGATAAAAAGGGAAGTTTGGATACTCAATAACTATAACGAAGATTTCGAGGTTGAGTCGGCGTTACCGCAAAAAGGTATTATAAAGATTTTGAATCAGGAAAAGATTGACAGTCGTCGTTATAAATTCGAGCTGGAGATAACGCCGCCGGCGGTTGAAGGCAAAAGAAGGTTTTTCACGGATGTATTTGTTGTGAATATAAAAGGCGGCGAGAAACTTCAAATTAGCTGTCGCGGGTTCTATGATTCAAAATGGACACCCAAACGGCAATAAGGCGCGTTTTGCCGAATGTTGCCAGATGGTGTGCTCTATTGGTGGGGGATAAAAGCTGACCAGGCGTATGATGCGATTAGTAAGTTGCATTTTTGTGTTGGCCCCGTTAGAAATCCTTGCCAAAGCCAATAAAAGGGTCATTGGTGTGTTATTTCTAACGGGGTTGGCGGTGGGGGCCTCGTGCATACCAGATGAATCAAGGAAGCCGCCGGCAAAATCGGTCCACAAAACCGACGTGCTTACGGTTTTTCTAACGGGTAACGAGCTTGGGGCGTTGAAGCCGTGCGGCTGTTCGGGCGGACAGCTTGGGGGTTTTGACAGACGCCAGGCGGTCTTCAACAGTGTGCCCGGACAAAGAAGGTTGATTGTCGATACGGGCCGGTTTGTAGAAGGGGACAGTGAGCAGGATTTAATCAAGTTCAATATAGTAATTGAGGCATTTCATCTGCTTAATTATGATTTGGTTAATCTGAGCGAAAAAGATATTGAAATAGCGAAAAATCTTGGAGTTTTGGGCAATCCCATTGTCGGGTTCATAAGTGCTCACGACCAGGATGGTGAGCGTATATCGGCAAAATTTGCAAACCGGTATTTGCTAAAAGGTGGACCTGTGATTGTTACAGTTGCGGCTTTTGACGCAGAATCGGCGCCAATAAAGCAAATCAGTGAACTTTTTACCCAAGAGTCTGACCTGCAAAGGGTTAATATCCTAATACTAAACCGATGTGATGCCGGCATTATTGGTTCTGTTGCGAAGAGTGGGATTGTGGATTGTCTGGTATGTCCGTCTGAATCTGATGAGCCGATGGTAATATCTGACCCGAATAAGAGGCCTTTGGTCGTCTCAGTAGGGCGGTATGGTAAGTATGTAGGTAAACTGGAAATAAAACCCTGTGAATCCGCAGATAAGCTGAAATTGAGTTTTTCTTCGATACCTGTTATGGAAGATTTGCCGCGGGGGGAATCTCTTGTCGAGTTGTATAAGATTTATCAGCAGCTTGTTAAGGAGGCCAATCTTCTGGAGAAACACCCGCGTTTTGTTTTGCCGAACGGTTTTGAATATAGCGGCTCGGAATCCTGTAAGCCCTGTCACGAGTACGAATATGAGAAATGGAGCAATAAACCTCACGCACACGCTTATGTGACGCTTGAGAGGGTCGGCAGCCAGTTCGACCCGGAGTGTGTCGTCTGTCATGTTGTTGGTATGGAATACGAAAGCGGCTTTGTTTCGGCGGCGAAAACCGGCTATTTGAAAAATGTCGGCTGCGAGAGCTGCCACGGGCCGGGCTCGGAACACATTAGAACTCTGGGCAAGGGGAAAACCACCGGGCCGAGGTTGGCCTGCGCTGATTGCCATACGCCTGAGACAAGCGGCGACTATGGCGGAAATGAAGAGCTTTATTTTGAAAAAATAATTCATTGGAGGGAACCAAATGCCGGCGGCGATGTCAAATAATAAGGAAAGGACAAAAGTACAAAAATTAACCGCAGAGCACGCCGAGAGCGCCGAGAAAAATTAAGAATAAAAGGAAGAGATAGATTCCCACGTGCGCGGGAATGACAGAATGGATGCACCAATAACATTAAAAAAATCTCCGCGTGCTCCGCGATCTCTGCGGAAAAAAAATAAAGGCGGAAGACTAATATGATAAAGACATTACGAATAACAAGTGTCATAGCAGTGGTTCTGGCTGTTGCTTTTTTTGCATTTCCCGCGGTTTTTGGTGTTCGCGGCGGACAGAGCGAGGGATTTCTGGATTCCGCCGGCGTGATAGAGAAGTTCAAGAAGCTCAAGGGCCAAAGAAGCGCAAAGGGCCGAAGCCAGGTATCGCCGCTTGTAAAGCAGGCGGAGGCCTTTGCGTTGTATCTGGATCCGCCGAAGCCGCCGAAGCCGAAAATAAAGGTTGTAAAGACTGATGATAAGAAGCGGGATACACGCGGACCTGAGGGACCTGTTTCAGCCAAATTTACGCTTATCGGCACCACTTATTATGCGTTACATCCGGAGCTGTCGCTGGTGTTGATTGACGAGCCGGGCAAGGGCCTGCACTGGGTCAGACAATCCGGCAAGGTGGGCCATTTAATCATTGAGCAGGTAAAAGACGGGCTTGTAGTTGTTCGAGACCGCCAGAGGACTTTTGAGCTTGTGCCGCAGCGCCCGGTGAAAAGAAGTCTTCTTAAAGGTAAAGGAGCGTCATCCGGCAGAACCGGCCCCAGAGCCGCTTCAACGGTGTCAGCCCCCGCTGCTTCTTTTTTGCGAAGCAAAACGGCAGGGGCTACTGCCAGCGTTGCAAGCAGCAGAGCTCCGCAGATGAGCGTTGAAGAAAGCGCGGCGATGGAAAAACTTATGAGCGAGTTGAAAGCCGTGCGGGACAGTGCGCAATCTGACAAAAGCGGTTCGAAACGCAGCGATGAAGAAGCCGCGGCGTTGATGGGAAAACTTCTTTCCGACTTTCAAGCTACGCGCATAAGCGCCGAAGAGGCGAAGAGACTGGAGCGTTTAGGTAAAGAGTTGAAGGACACTACAGAGGACCCGAATCGCCCCCGGAGCCGGAAGATTGAAAAGCCAAAAAGGTCGGAAGAGCCGAACAGCCCACCTGAGAAATAACGCCTGCCCATTTACTATTTTCCGAAACGACATCTGGGTCCTACATCCAACCAATAGTCAATATTCAATTTGTTCTGGCGGCGGCCTCCGGGGGGTAAGTCTTCGGCTTTCTGCGATATTTGGATTCTGAAAAATTTGAGTGTAATTGGTCTATGTCCCTTTCGGCCAGATCAATTTCTCTGCGCTTTTGGCGGTTTTTTCGCCTGAAAGCAGGAACTTTTGGGCGTTTTCTGTGTCTGATTAGTATAGGCCCGTCACCAATTGGTGACGGGTCCGATAAATGCAAAACAATTGAATTAGAATTCCTCAGGAGGACTAAGTTTATGGCAGCGAAACTAAGCTATAACAGGACTTTGGGTTCCCGCAAGGCGGGGTCTTTCGTTTTTATTTTGGCGGCAACTCTTTTTCTATGCAGTCCGGCAATTTGCCGGATTTTGGCTGCTGACCCCGTTAGAAATAAGTCGTCAGTGACTTCTAACGGGACTGAGATGGGGGCTAATTCTGTGCCGCCGCGATACAGGGTTTTTTCGTTGCGACACATACCAGCCGAGCAGGGCAAGAAGTATCTGGCCGAGGCCAGGATAGGCACGGTTTCGCAGCTTCCCGGTCTCAATGCGCTTTTAGTAACAGCTCAGCGAGGTGAGCTAATCAAGGCAAGCGCTATTTTGAAGCTTGTTGATGCCAAGGAACCGTTTGTTATAAAGGTGCTTTTTCCCGCCTCAGCGGTCGAGAATCTGCCCTCTAACGCGCAGATTGCAGCAAAAGTTGGCAATATATCGATAGGGACCTTCTCTGAGCCGCCGGTACTTGCTGCAAAGAGCAAGGCCATTATTGATATCCACAATGATGTTGTAATAGCTGTGGCCCCGGCCAGCCAGCTTGCAAAGATTATTGCCGCTATCGAGCAGCTTCAAAAGGTAAAAGCCAAGGAGGAATTGAGAATTGAGAATGAAGAATTGAGAATTAAGAATTCTAAATTCAAAATTCTAAGTTCTAAATCCCCAACCGGCCAGGGCGAGGCAGAAGAGTCCGAGTCAGATGAGCTTTTCGACAGGCTGCTTGGTTCGCTTGCCGAGGCTGAGAAAAGAATGGGCGAATCCCGACAAGTCGAGACCGAGCCAAATGAACCGAATGAACCTTCTGTTGGTCCCGAGCAACCGAAGGAGCCGGGCCTTCTTGCTGCTGTTCTCGAAAGACTTAATGCTCTGGAAGCTGCTGTCAAACAGTCCGTCAAAATACCGGATCAACGGGAACCTGAGCGAACAGAAGAGGATGTGGTGGTCAAGATTGAGAAGCCAAGTGAAGTGGTTGAGCCGGTATCGAAAGTCCGGTCGTATGAGCCGGAGCTCATTGCCGATGGCAATGAAATGCTTGTGCTGGATTTGCCCGAGAAAATCAACATCATTCAGCTGCTTGAGCTGGCGGGTATGTATTTACATCTTGACTATATGTATGACCCGGCCGATGTAGCAGGCTTAAAGGGCGAGGTTACACTCAAGATTCAAGGAACTGTGAGGGTAAAGGATTTGTACCCTCTGCTTGAATCTGTGTTGAGGTTCAAGGGTTTTGTGATGACTCGCAGGCCTGAGAGCAATCTTGTAATCGTTGTTCCCCAGACTAAAGCAGCACAACTTGACACTTCTCTGGAGCCGGAGAAGGGCAGGATTGGGGATGTAATCATAACCGGAGTCTTTAAGCTAAAAGATATAGATACTGCCAGCGCACAAAATCTTTTGAAATCTATGAACCTCGGCGTAAGTATTACGGCGATTCCCGAAGCAGAAACACTTTTCGTAACCGGATACGCCTACCGTATGGCACGTATAGAAAAACTTCTGGAGATGTTCGACAAGCCTGGTGAGCCGAGGCAGTTCAGGTCGAGGCAGTTAAAATACACGATGGCAACCGCCCTTGCTCCGAAAATCAAGACGCTTGCCGAGCAATTAGGGACTGTATCAATTGCTATTGGCGCACCAACGGCAGCAGCAGCACGGCCCTCGGCGCCGCCGCCCAGAGGAGAGACGGCAGCCCAGAGAAGGGCCCGAGAGACGAGGGAGGCCACCGCCAGGGCCAGGACCGCCAGAGCCAGGACCACAACAGCCGCCAGGCCTGCAGCGGCCAAACCTACTGTGTATCTCGATGCCGACGAAAGAACAAACCGTATCCTGATGATAGGGCTTGCAGAGCAGTTAGCTATTGTCGATGAGCTGATAGATACTCTTGATGTTGAAAAGCAGGACCTGCGGACTCTGCGATTATACGAAATCCAGCATGTTGATGCCGAGGAGGTGGTGAACAAGCTGGGAGAACTTGGCATAATTAGCGGTGGGGTATCTGCGAGGGGGCCTACTAGAATAACCCCCAGAACCCCCACCCCCCCCACCAAAGTCAGCAGGCCTACGCCGCCTGTAACGACCAGGACCGGTACAACAGGAGAAGCTCTTGTAGAAGAGCCGCAAGTGGTGATAATCGAGTCGACGAATTCGCTTTTGGTTAATGCAACAACCGAGCAGCACGCCCAGATAGTTACGATTATCGGCTATGTGGACAGCGAGATAGAACAAGGCGTCATCCCCTATGTCATATACCCGCTCGAAAACCAGGACCCTGAGGAGCTCGGCACAACCCTGAACAAGCTTGTTATGGAAACCACCACGACACAGGGCAAAGACGCCAAAATCGTAACAACAACCAAGAAATTAGAAGAGGACATCTACATTATCCCCGACCCAAAGACTTATTCGCTTATAGTTTACGCCAGTAAAAAGAACCAGCAGTGGATTAGTTCGCTCATCGAGCAACTCGATGAATATCGCCCCCAGGTCCTGCTCGACGTAACGCTGGTTGAAATCACCAGGAACGATGAGTTCAATTATAACCTCAATCTCATCTCCAGTTTCCCGGACCTCGTTAATACTTCCGGCGCCGTGAGCGGAACCATAATCGAAGGCCTGGCGAGTTCTGATATTATTAGTAGCCTTGCCTCTTCCGGCAGGAGCCGGTTCATTGACCTGAAATCCGATGGTGGTACGGGTACCGCTTTTTATGGCGACCAACATATAAATGTTCTCCTGGACCTCGTCCAGAAAAAGAATTATGGAAGAATTCTTGCAAGACCCAAGCTTCTTGTTAACGACAATGAGCAAGGAACTATTAAAGCAGAGGAAACAACTTACGTCGTCAGGACGGAATCAAGCATAGTACCCGGCACAACCACGGGAACCTCAACCACCGTGGAGAGAACCATTTTTGAAGATTACTCTGCCGGCATAACGCTTGACATTACACCACATATCAGTAAAGGTGCCAACCTTCGGCTCATCATAGCATTGACGCGCTCTGATTTTCGCATTACGCAAGAAACTATAGACCTTGGAAAACCACCTGATAGGGTGACCAGTGATGTTAGCACAGTTGTAACCGTTCCTGATGGTACCACTATAATACTTGGCGGGTTGGAGAGAATCAGTCAGAGCAAGGGTGGAAGCAAGATTCCTCTGCTCGGGGATATCCCATTCATCGGAGGACTATTTAGAAGCACAGCCAATACGGACAGCCAGAGCAGGCTTTATGTCTTTGTTAAGGCCAATATCTTAAGGCCCGGCGAAGAAGCTGCCGCAGTTTCCGATATAGAAGTAGTATCAGCAAAGAACCGAGCTGCATTCGAAAAATACGAGAAAGAAATGCAGGATTACGAGGATTGGCCGGGCATAAAACCGAAACCGATGGACCCGGTAAAAATTCTCGAAGCTGATGAGGAAAGCGGCGGATAACGAATAGAAAAGACTGGGCGCCAGAAGCTAAACATTATACGCTAAACGATATATGAAAGATTTATTGATACAAACTGCTAAGCGGACGGGTTTGGCTGACGCTGAGCAATTGGCCAAATTTCTCGAAGAAAACAACGAGCAGAATCTGCGGCTTGATGAGCTTTTGCTTGGCTGCCCTTACTTTCCCGAAGATGTGGTTTTGAAGCTCTTTGCCGAGGCGCTTGGGTTGGAATTTCTGCCGGAAATACCTCCAAACTCCGTGCCTGTCGAATTCATAGAAGCTGTTCCTGCGGCCTACGCTCAGCACCACTATCTTATCGGTATAAGGACCGAGGGCGATGACGGTGAGCTTACCGTGGTTCTGTCCAGGCCGTTGGATGCAAATGCTCTGGATAATGTTTCGAAGATGACCGGCCTGCCCGTCAGGGCGGCAATATCTACGCGTGCTGCCATTACCTCTGTAATAGATGTTGCCTACGAGCAGAGGACGACGGTCATCGAGGAGGTGGCCGAAGAGCTTGATTCGCAAAATCTCGACCAGCTTATTGATGAAGTGTCGGCGTCGGACGACCTGCTTGACGTTGTGAATCGTCCGCCGGTTATCAGATTGGTCAATGATATTCTTTTTCGTGCTTTGCAGTTAAGGGCCAGTGACATTCACGTTCACCCTTACGAGACAAAGATTCAGATTCGCTATCGTATCGACGGGATTTTGTATGACACTCTGAGTTTGAACAGGAACGTTCTGCCGTTGATTATCTCTCGTATCAAGGTTATGGCGGGTATGGATATTGCCGAGCGCCGGCTTCCACAAGATGGCAGATGCAGTGTTCGTCTCGGCCAGCGTGAAGTTGATTTGCGTATCAGCACCGTTCCGACCAGCTTCGGCGAACGCAGTGTCCTGCGACTTCTGGATAAAAGCACCGCCCTGTTCGGATTGGACGAGCTGGGACTTTGGAAAGAGGATTTGAAGAAATTTGATGCTTTGCTGACCCGCTCTCACGGGGTTATTTTCGTAACGGGCCCGACTGGCAGCGGAAAAAGCACCACCCTTTATGCCTGCCTTAACAGGATTAATTCAGCCGAGAAAAATGTTATAACCATAGAAGACCCGATAGAATATCAGCTCGAAGGTATCAGCCAGATTCAGGTTGCCAGCAAGAAAGGGATGACTTTCGCCACGTCACTTCGTCACGTGCTGCGTCAGGACCCGGATGTTATAATGGTCGGTGAAGTTCGAGACATCGAGACCGCTCGTATGGCGATACAATCTTCGCTGACGGGGCATCTGGTTTTCAGCACGCTGCATACGAACGACTCGGCTGGAGCGGTGAGCCGGCTTCTGGATTTGGGTGTCGAGCCGTATCTGGTAAGTTCGTCCTTGATTGCCATAATAGCTCAACGATTAGTACGAAAGGTGTGCCCGGATTGCAGGAAGGTTGCCGAGCCTACGCCTCACGAATTGAGAGAGCTTGGTCTCGGTGAGGCAGCGGCTGACAGCGGCGGAAAGTTCTTTGTCGGAGAAGGGTGTGAAAAATGTTTTCAGACCGGCTTTCGCGGCCGAACCGGTATTTACGAAATGATGCTGATTAGTGAAGAAGTCCAGAACCTGATATACAAAAGGGAGACTGCCGGCACAATAAAGAAGGTTGCCCTTGATGCGGGGATGCGGACCCTGCGAATGGACGGGGCGCGAAAGGTTCTTGTCGGGATAACAACTATAGCTGAAGTATCGAGAGTAACACAGGCGGACGTAATGTAACGAAAAGTGAAAAGCTTAAAACGAAAAACGTAAAACCACAGTGTAAAATTCAAAACTTTTGAATTTTTAACTATAATTTTTAGCTTTTAGTTTTTATTTTTTAGTTTTACTTATGCCAAGATACAATTATACGGCGATAGCAACAGACGGCAAAAAAGTCAAAGGCGCGATTACCGCTGAAAGCTCTTATGCCGCACGAAAACAGCTGAGGGTACGGAGTATTCACCCTGCATCAGTCACAGAGGTCAGCTCCGGCGCCGAGGGTAGAGCCGGGTTGTTTTCGATTTTCTCCAGAGGCGGCAAGACCCAGCTAATCGATTTTACCAAGCAGATGGCCACGCTGCTTAATTCGGGGATTAAACTGACCGAAGCGCTTTCGGTGCTTGCCTTACAAGCGTCTGATGTGCGATTCAAAAACGCCATTGCCGACATTCGCGACCGCGTTGTTACCGGCGAGTCATTTACCGATGCTCTGAAAGATTACAGCGATTATTTTGACGTCATATTTGTAAGTATGGTCCGTGTAGGTGAGGTTACCGGCTCTTTAGGAAAGAGTCTTTCGACGATTGCCAACTTTATGGAAAAGCGCCAGCGTGTCGAATCGAAGGTAATTACGGCAATGGTATATCCGATGGTTCTAATTTTATTTTGCATCGCAGCGATTATTATTTTGACAACGACCGTCATCCCGAAGATAGGTGAGCAGATTGCAAGCACAGGGCAGGAATTGCCCTGGATTACCCAGCAGTTGATGAACGTAGGTAATGTGCTGACCAGCTGGCGGTTGTTGATTGTTATTACGGTGGTTTCCGGTATTGTTTGGGGCCTTAAGCGTTTTCTTCAAACGCAGCGCGGCGCATATTTGCGTGACAAGTTTTTGCTGTCGCTGCCGTT
>JAUVYQ010000074.1 GCA_030603035.1 Phycisphaerae bacterium
AAGCGGTTGTAAACATCGGGGAAGCGAACCAGGCCTATACAGCCGAATATATCGAACAAAATTCCAACAATTATTAGTATGTACCCAATAATATCACTCATCAAAACTTCTGCCCTCCAAAAACTTTGCCAGCGCTATGGTTCCGATGAAGCTCAGCAGTGCCCAGGCAAGAGCGATGTTGAGATAAAAATCCTTTTTGGTAACCAGTCCAAGAATAGCACAGAAACCCACTATGACTATGCCTAATATATCAATAGCCACGGTTCTGTCGGGAGCACTGGGGCCGCGACCTATGCGATACAGGCACAAGAAGCAACACACAAATAAGCCGATGTAAAATAACGTTATCATAGCCACCTCTTTTTATTTTTTGCCACAAAGGCACCAGGACACTAAGGTTTAGATATATTTGTTTTTTTAATTTCTAACTTTCTTTCAATTTTTAATTTTCTTTGTGCCTTCGTGCCTTCGTGGCCAATTCTTTTTTATTCGAAAATTTTCTGCAAGAACCACTCAAACCTTCGAGCAATAAGCTTCGTTGCCTCCTCAATGTCGTCGGATTTTACATTTATCCAGTGGATATACAAAAAGCCATCATCTGTTAAATCCACGGTTAGTGTACCCGGCGTGAGGGTGATGGAATTTGCCAGAGCGGTGATTCCGGATTCCGTTTTTAGATTTGTTTTTATTTTTACGATTCCGGGTTTTATCGGCATCTTCGGGTGCAAGGCGCGATAGACAACATCCAAGTTTGCCTTCATCATATAATAGAAAAATACCGGTATATAAACCAAAGCCCAAAATATTCTCACCGGCGAAATAAATATGAGATGCTCTTTAGGCAGTATTTCGTGGAACAAAAGTGCCACGATTACCGAGACTATCAAACCGGCGATTATCACCTGAGCATCGAGCTGCCAGGTTAGCAACATCCAGATAATAAACGCTAAAACAAAATAAATCAATCGTCTCATATTATCGCACCTGCTCTGCCATTTTAATTACATTAGCCGAATACGAAATGCCGCCCGTCAACACATCGACAGCAGGCTGGAGGATATTGGACCTCAAAGCCGGCACTAAAAGCAATCCCATCAGCACGCACAAACAGGCCAGGAATACCATTGCAATGAGCATAGAGCCCCTGTTTTCTTTTGTTTCTTTTAGATTTTCCGGCAGCTCGCCAAGAAAAACATATCTTTGAACCTTCAAATACATAATTAAGGTGCACAAACTGACAAAAACAATTATTGCTGCGACCCAGTAGAAATGAGCTTGAACTGCTGCGATTACGAGAATCAGCTTGCTCCAGAACCCACTAAACGGCGGGATACCGACGATTGAGGCCGACGCTACGGTGCAAGTTGCGCGTGTGAAGGGTAATTTTTCTGCGAGCCCGCCCATCTGTTTTAGCTGTCTTGTGCCGGTTGACATCTGGACTGAGCCGCTGGTTAAGAACAATAAGGACTTATAAACAGCGTGGTTGACGAGATGGAAGAGACCGCCAAGAATAGCCAGCGAGGCCCAGGCCAAATTGCCGTCTCTGGCAATGATAAGTCCCCCAAGGCCGAGGCCGAGGACTACATAGCCTATCTGGCTGATGCTCGAATAAGCCAAGAGGCGCTTGAAATCCCCCTGTCCTATTGCCAGAAATGCGCCGGCAACCATACTCAAAAGGCCGAGTACGACCAAGAGCCAGCCCATTGAGACTGAAATACCGAAAACATTGAAAACCACGCGGGCAAGGGCATAGATGCCAAGGGTTTTTATGAGGATGCCGGAGAGCATAGCAGAAATCGGAGCAGGGGCCGACGGATGTGCGTCTGGCAGCCAGGCGTGGAACGGCACGAGGGCGGCTTTCAGGCCGAACCCGACAACAAACAAAGCCATAGCAAAGGAAAGGCCGGCGTTTAGACCCGAGCCTTGGATTGCTTTTGAGATGTAGGCCATATTAAGCGAGCCGGTGTTGCCGTAGACAAGAGCAACTGCAAAAAGGATAAATATAGAACCAATACTGCCCAGAACCATATACTTAAAGGATGCCTCGAGTTCCTCGTGCTCACAGCCAAAGCCGACAAGCGCGTAAGAGGCGATTGAAGCAATTTCGAGGAACACAAACAGATTGAAGATGTCCCCGGAGAGTACGACACCGTTCATACCTGCGACCATAAGCAGAAACAGACACAAGTATTTTGCCTTGGCGGTGTATTGCTCCATATACCTGGCACTAAAGAGCATCGCAGCGGTGCTGACAACGCTAATAGCCAAAAGTAAAAGAGAGCTTAAGCCGTCAAGGACAAGATTAATTCCGAGCGGGATGGACCACTTGCCCACTTCGTAGACACGGGATTGGCCGATAGAAGCAACAGCCATTACAAGCAGTGAAATGGTTGCCAAATTGGCCAGGACTGTTGCAACGGCCTTGCCTTTTCTGCCAAAAATCGGCAGCAAAAATGCCATCACCAGAGGAACAGCAATGAAAACAGGCAACGGTATGCTCATCCTTTTAGTCTCCTTATCTGAGTAATATCAAAGGTGCCGTATTTTTCGTAAGTTCTAATGCATATTGAAATCATAAGCGCTAATGAACCCAGACTAATAACAATTGCAGTAAGCACAAGGGCCTGGGGCAGCGGGTCAACAGAGCTACTTACGAACAAATCAGTAACCTGGCCACCGGCGCCGGCTACGTCCTCCTTGCCAACAATCGGTGCTATGCCGCCGAGACGGTAGCCGAGCATAATCAGGAAAAGGTTGACGGCATATTCCATAACCATAATGCCGATAACAATCTTGACCATATTCTTTTTGACGACCGCACAATACAGCCCGATGACAAACAATAAAAAGCATAACGCATAAGGCATTGATTTTACTCCTTCTCGTTAGAGTCCTCAGTTGACGTATCAGGTCTGAACATCGAAAGAACAAGAACGACCAGAAATAGTGAGGCACCGACCTTCAGGCCAATAGCGATATTCGACAGCGGGATGGTGCCAGCACTTACGAGATTGAATTCGTAATCCGTACCCACCAGGTATTTTTGATGGATAAAATTCCAGAAGAAGCCGGCTGCGCCGTAAAGCAGCCCACACAGGGCTACGGCAGCAAAGAGCAAGGCACCAACACAATCAAGTTTCGAGGCAATGGGTAGAGAGAGATTTTCTTCTGCAAATTCTCTGCCGAAAGCCAGCATAAGCAGCACGTAGCAGGAAGCTAAAATCACGCCGCCGGAAAAGCCGCCGCCCGGAGTAAGATGCCCGAAAAGAATGATATAAATGCCGAACAAAAAAATGAGCACCTTGACCCAACTGCTGATGGTCTTTACTATTATTGTCATACCCTTCATTAGTCCGCGTCCTCCAACAGCTTTTTGGGCTTTTTTCTCAGTATAACAATTGCGCCTATAATCGCAGTAAACAGTACGGTTGCTTCGCCGAGTGTATCGTAGGCACGGAAATCGAGAATGACCGAGGCTACAAGATTTGCCGCTCCCGTCTCCTGCAAGCCATTTTCAATGTAGTATTGCGCGGCAGGTTCCGGTATTTGGGGAGCTTCAGCAGCGGCAGTAAAAGCAGCGGTACCAAAATCAGGCAAAGTCTCAAGAATTTTTATGCCGGCCAGGAAAATTACGAAGATAATTACCACAGAAACAACTACACCGAAAAATTCTCTGGGGCCACTGATAAAAGTCCGCTCGCGAGAAATGCAGGCACGAATCAGAATAATCAAAGCCAAAACTTCCACGACAATCTGAGTTATTGCAATGTCCGGCGCTCGCAGAAACAGAAACATTATAGAAGCGCCGAAGCCGATTGCACCAACGCAAATCACCGCACTTAACAGATATTTAGTCTCCACCGCAATAATCGCAGCAATTATCATAAACAGCAATAAAATGTAGAATATAGCCATATCTACCTCACCAAATCCTGCAGACTATAATTAGAATTACCAATAACCCCAAAATTACCCAGGTCAAATACATCGGCAGAATCCCGGAATGGAGCCATCGCAGGAAATCTGTCAAGGCCAGGCCGCACTTTCCGCTTTGATTATATGTGTCGAAATGGCCTTTTTCCTGGCCTGTATAAAGCTGCTTTAAACCACCCATAGACGAAACCGTTTTGTAGAAATACGTTCCAGGTATTGTCATTTGTTCATTAGTCTGTACCTCGCCGCAAGTCCAGGTGGGCACAATTCTGACCTTCTTCGCCAACAAGCCGACAAGTAAAACAAGCAGGCCAAGAATAATGCCAAGTATTATCAGGACCGTGGCGACAAAAGAAGACCAAGTGCCGACGAAAATCTCAGCACCGGTTTCCACATTCAAGGCCTCCAAGGCAGGATAAATGAAAAACTTGAGCGGTACCAGATAAAAGACGCCGAAAAACACACACAGAAAAGCAAGTACGACCATTGGAACCACCATAGGCAGCGAAACTTCTCTTGCCTCTTTAAGTTCAGAAGGCAAACGTGAAAGAAACACTGAGTGTATAATCTTTACCGAATATGCTAATGTAAGCGCACTTCCGAAGATAGCGGCAATCAGCCAGATAGGCCACAACCCGGCCCCCGCCGCTGTACCGTCAGCCCCCATTTTGATTACGCCTTGATATACCATCCATTTGGAAACAAAGCCATTGAATGGCGGGATGCCGGAAACACTCAGAGCGGCAATGAGAAAAGTGGCAAAGGTTAGTGGCATTTTTTTGCCCAGGCCGCCGAGTTTATCCAGTTCAGCCGTGCCGGCTGCCTGTTCAACCGCCCCTGCCCCAAGAAATAAGCAACATTTATAGATTGCGTTGTTCAACATATGAAATACTGCGCCAGCAATACCTACTGGCGTCATCGTCGCTATGCCTAATACCATATAACCAACCTGACTAATTGCGGAGTAGGCTAACAGCTTTTTCAGATTGTGCTGCACTATTGCCACCATCGCAGCAATAATAATCGTAGCCGCACCGATAATCGCCAGGACAATAGCTAAAGCGCCCAAATCGGGCTTGAATATCCCACGGGCAACTATTACAAGCAAATAAATTCCCAAAAGCTTGTCGAGCGCAGCAGGCAGAAGCGCCATTACAGAAACCGGGGCATATTCACCGCTGGTGGGCAGCCAGGTATGCAAAGGCATTGCGCCCGCCTTGGTAACAGCAGCGGTCAAAAGCAGCAAGAAGGCGATAATTGAGACTGCAGAAGTAGTTTCCAGGCTAATATCCGAGATGACAAATGTCCCTGAACATACCCATACCATTGCAATGCCGAGCAGGAAAGCAGCATCGGAGGCCCCTATCATTGCGAAACTTTTCGTCGCTGCGAAATTGGAGTTTTTGCCGCCTGTTGTTATCAGAAGATACAACGAAGCGGTAACAATTTCCCAGAATATCAATAAAAGCAGTAAATGATTGGAAAGCAATACTCCTGCTGAGCCGCCTATCGTAAGCAGGATGGAACCATAATAAATATTTGTGGCTCGTGCTTCGGAGCCCGTGTCTCGTGATTTTAGTGAATATAAAGTTATTAACAGGCCGAAGCCCATAGCAAACATCAATATAAACGCCCCCAGCGGCCCAACACTCAGCAATAAGTCTAATTTCAAGTTGCCTATCTCAAAAATAGGCCACGCGCAATCAGGTGAGCCGAATCTGAATATCTGGATCGACCTTATAAAGACATAAGCCGAAATAATCAGCGTGAAGCCCTTAAAGAAATACCGCATTTTGTTCGGCAAAAACAGCAGAACAAAACCTGCAATCAGCGGTAAGAAAACCGTGATGGACAAAATGTTATCCAATTTTATAAATCCTCCGTCTTTAGAGCATCTCTTTTTTAATTCGTGCCGTTTTCTCGCGGCTCAATTGCAGCAGTGTATCGTAGTCGTGTATAACTTTATTGTTACTATCAACAACAGCCAATCTCTCGGTGCAACTATAGCAGGGGTCGACCGCTGCGAGCGTAATTGTAACATCGGCAATGTGTCCACCAATGCACGAGGCCTTGAACGAAGGCACATTGACATAACTCGGCGCTCTGACCTTGTGTCGGACCGGCCTGTTGCCGCCATCACTGCGGACATAGTGGAATGTTTCGCCTCTCGGCGCCTCAACGTGTCCGACCGCTTCGCCCGGCGGGATTTGCTTAACTTCTGTAGTTACGGGGCCGTCTGGAAGTTTTTTCAGGGCCTGCCTGACTATTTTGATTGATTCAAAGGTCTCCAGCAGACGGACAACCGCCTTTGCAAAAACGTCACCTTCAGGCTGGCTAATAACATCCCAATCCAAATCGCCATAGGCCGCATACGGGTCGTCGCGTCTTACATCAATAGCAACACCGCTGCCTCTCGCTGTCGGGCCTGTTACCGCGTATTTTATAGCGTCTTCTTTGCTCAATATGCCTACGCCTTTGAGCCGGGCGTGCAGAACAGGGTCGTCGAGCACCGCCTTGGTGAGCATTTCCGTTTTCTTTTCAATTTTGTCGAGTTCCTTTAGTATCTTAGGGACAAGCTCATTGGGAATGTCTTCTCTGCAGCCGCCGACTTTTACATTCCCGTAGTTGTTCCTGTTGCCGGTGATTTCTTCGAGCAAGTCAAGCACCGGCTCGCGGTATTTCCAGGCCCACATAAAGACGGTGTCATAGCCGATGAAGTGCCCCGCCAGGCCTACCCACAATAGATGGCTGTGGATGCGCTCAAGCTCGTTTATAATTGTACGCACATACAGGGCACGCTCGGGCGGCTTTATACCGGCAAGCTCTTCCACCGCCTGCACATAAGCCAATGGATGCGTGGCTGAGCAAATACCGCATATTCGCGAAACCAAAAACGGTATCTGGTCAAATTGCAGCGATTCACTGATTTTTTCTACGCCGCGATGGTTATAAGATAATCGCACGTCGATATCCGTTACGATCTCTCCATCGACGGTAAGCTGGAAAAATTCCATCTCTTCCTGCAGCGGATGAAACGGGCCGACCGCAAGAACAGGTTTTTTGACGGTTTTTTTCATTTCTTCACTTCTTTTCTCATCGGATAAACACCCTCGGGCCAGTCATCGGCCAAAATCAATCGCCTCAGATTGGGATGATTCTTAAAATCGATTCCTAATATGTCGTGTATCTCTCTTTCTATCCACTCCGCAGCAGGCAAAAATGGTGCGATGGATTCAATGACGGGATTTTCGCGATCGTGGATTTTGGTTTTTAAGGTAATTATAGAGCCGGTCTGGTCATACGCATAATGGTAGAGAACTTCGAAGCAGTCGTCGGAATCAATGCCCGTAGCAATCACAAATCTTAAAGGCACTTCTTCAAACAGGAACTTATTGATTTCGTAGCTGTTTTCGGCCTCGCAGGTAAGCCATATCCTATTGTCCGCCGACTGCTCGATTGCTGTGAGCTTGTCCTTTACTTCCTGCAGTCTGTTATTTAGTTCTTCCTGGTTCATAATTCCTTCTTGCTTATAAAATGGATAATGCCTTTACTATGCCGGATATCATCGCTTCGGGCTTCGGCGGACAGCCCGGCACATACGCAATAATTGCATTGGGGTCTACTTCCCTGATTATTTTATCCACCGGCCCTACCACATGATAACCGGTGGTGAATATTCCTTTGTCACAAGCACAGGCGCCAATTGCAAAGACAATACAGGGCTTGGAGGTTTGCCGATACACTTCCTGCAGTCGCGGCGCCGCCTGGCGGGTCACAACGCCGGTTACCAGCAAGGCATCAGCGTGTCGGGGCGAGCCAACCAATTTGATACCAAACCTCTCAACGTCAAACTTCGGCGTCAGCAAATTAACAATTTCGATATCGCAATTGTTGCACGCGCCGGTATTAACGTGAAATACCCACGGGGATTTTTTCAATGACCATATTTTCCAGCTCATAAATCCACCTTACAGCCAACTGATGTCACAATAATAACCAATTGTTGCTAAAATAATAGCGGCTGCCAGAGCAATGCCGCAGTAAACCCAGAAGAATTTCATTGCCTGGTCAATACGAACGCGCGGGTTCGTATTCTTTATCAAAATCAACAAGACCAACACCAACACATACTTACCAATTCCCGTCCACGAGTTTACTTCGAAGCCGCCGAGGAACACCATCACTAAAAACAACGGCAAAGCCACGAGCATTATTGCGTGGGCAAGCTTCCAGACAGCAAGCAGAGCTCCTGAGTACTCCATCAAAACGCCGCTTCCAAGCTCGGTCTCCGCTTCGGCTATATCAAACGGCACAAAGCCGAGTTTTGCCTGAACACACAACAAAGCAACCAGAAATGCCAGCATATTGGATATACTGAAAACGGTCGTATGCTGAGCAATTTCGGCCAAGTCAAGCGTTCCACCGGTTTTTATAATCACGACTATAAAGGCCAGCACCAGCGGCAGCTCATAGCCCATAATCAGTTTCATTTCCCGACTTGTTCCAACCGCCGCGTGAGGACTGGCGCTGGCGCTGCTGCCGAGAATCAATGCCAGCGAAGGCAGCACCATTAGATAAATCGCTACGATAATGTCACCGACAAAGGGCTTTGCCGGAACGAAAGTTATGCGCCAGAGCATTGTCGAAAGCAACAGCACCCCCGCCATCCCGACAAGGGGTGCTGCCATAAAGACGATTTGTTGAGCCTGCTGCGGTATAAGTATTTCCTTGCCCATCAATTTTGCGACGTCATAAAACGGCTGAAAGAGCGGCGGCCCCACTCGCCACTGCACAAGGGCGCTGACCTTACGCACTATCCAAGACGCAATCAGGCCGAAAACCACGGTACCCGGAATAACAACAATCCAGAATAAAACATTTAATGGCAAACTCATTTCTTTGCTTTTTCCTCTTCTCTCAAAAATGGCTTCCACAAACTGCCGCCAGCCACTTTAACGACGATATCTTCAAAGACCTCTATCAAATCACCTTTCACGACAACTTCTTTATAATCTATGCTTTCGTCCTCACAGGTAGTAACACACAACGGCTTTTCGCCCTGCCTGAGCCTATTTTTGCAGACATCGCAAACGCTGGAGGGATATGGTATCAAATCGGTGTATATCGTTCCAAACGGGCAGGCTATCGCACAAGTGCCGCAGCCGGTGCACAACATATTCGCCCGTTTAAGAATGCCAGCATCATCATTTTCTGTCGGCACCTTCTCTAAAGCCCCCTGGGGACAGGCCTCGATGCACGGGGCGGCCTCGCACCTGCGGCAAATTAAGGCGAAACGAATCTTTTCCAGCAGCGAGTCGATGCCTTTGTTTTCAGGGTGATGCTTATATGAACACTGCACTTCGGATTCGCCCTGAAGTTTGCATTTTGCCAGATCGATTATTAACTTCGCACCCATATCTCGTGTCCCGTATCTCGTGGCTCGTGACCCGTGGTTCGATTCACGATTCACGTTTTTTAATCCCAAATATCCGGGTAGTCCTTTATCTGCTCATAGGTAAAAACCGGGCCATCTTTGCAGACGTAATATTTGCCGAGCATACAATGGCCACATTTACCTATTCCGCAGCTCATATTTTTTTCCATTGAAAGATAAATATTCTCAGCCGGAAACCCAAACTCCAGCAATTTTAAGGTGGCAAATTTCATCATAATAGGCGGTCCGCAAACCACCGCCACGGCGTTTTTAATGTTCACATCCTTCGGCGACAGTATCGTAGTTACCACGCCGACGTTGCCGTCCCACCCTCCGTTTGCCTCATCGACGGTAAGCTTTATCTTTACACCGGCAATTTTCTGCCAGGGCCCAAAAAGTGTATTTTTGTAGATAAAATCATCAGGTGTTCTGGCTCCGAATCGGCAAACCACGGATTTGAAATCTTTTATTCTATCGACCAGGGTCAAAAATAATGACCTCATTGGTGCCAAACCTACACCACCAGCGACAATATAGATATATTTGCCAACAAAATCATCAATCGGATAGCCGTTACCATAAGGCCCGCGAATACCAACTTTTTGTCCTTTCTTGCACTGGTGTAATAAAGCTGTCACCCGTCCGGCTTTCATAATGGTAATCTCTATCTTCTCAGTATCAGCCGGCGACGAGGAAGGGGTGAACGGCGCTTCGCCTTCGCCCGGCAAAGTCAGCTCCACAAACTGGCCTGTTTCAAACTTGAAATCCTCTTCCGGCACAACGACAAAAGTTTTAATCGTTGGAGATTCATCGATAATATCAACGATTTCGCCGTCTACAGGTTGATAGGGGTTTTGGCTCATTTTGCAATTTTCGCTTTTTTCTTACCTTTACCTTTAAGCTCTTCACTCAATTTCTTTAATATGGCTCGGATATCCATTCCGCCGGCATCGGCATCAACACATCTGCCACAGCCGACACACATATCGATGCCATACCTATCGAAAAAATAAACAAACTTGTGCAGAAGACGGTGTTTGATTCTATCGCCGAGTATTTTGTATGGATTTGCGCCGCCGGCTACAGCGGCGTAGGCCTGCCTCATACAACTGTCCCACATCTTCATCTTGGCAAAGTAATCTTTCTGTTTAGTATCATAAAGATAGAAACAGTGACAGGTAGGACAGACCCTCGTACAGGCCTGGCATTCGACACAATTTTGCGCTTCGACATCAAAGACATCGGAATCCTGATTATTTTCCACGATTTCCTTGATTGGCGCATCGAAACGGAGTTCGGCATTGTTTTGCTCAAGCTGATTTTGCGTCCCGGCCCTGTTTTCGTCTCGTTCGGCCAGTAAAGTCTCACCGGCCTCGGCAAAAAGGCCGGAGTGTTTTTCTACAAAATCTTTGCCCTTTTGCGAGCCTGCCTTGATAATAAAGCCGTCCTTTACCTTCGAAACATTCAAATCGAATCCGCTCCGGGCAAAGGGCCGCCCATCGAAAAGGCTGCAGAAGCAACTCTCGCCCGGCTCGGAGCAATCGGACGAGATTATAAACATATTCTCACGTCGCGCCACATAAAACGGGTCCCGAAATTCCTCATCTGCAAAAACCTTATCCAGGATTTCGATGGAGCGCAAATCACAGTCTTTAAGACCGAATACAGCGAACGGTTTTACCTCCTCCGGCTCAGCCGCCTCGGGGAAAATTGCAGCAAGCTCGCACATCGGAAATAAAAATTCCTTTATCGGCGTACAAGTGCGTATGTTACTAAATTCCACCGGAGTCCCGGCAGAAAGGTCGTATCTACTATATACGTAATGCTCTCCGGTTTTCTTCGGAACATAAAGCTCCATCTGTCCGGCCACAGCATCCAGGAACGGCTTTAATTTACTTATAAAGACGGTTTCCATCTTTTTTTCCACCTACGCCTTAGCAGCTCAACCTGCCGGCATATAATACGGCAGACGAGCAAGGTCCATCGCAATATCAATAGTTATCACTTTGACATTCTTGGGCACTATTATATGATGCGGAGAAAAATTCAAGATACCCTTTACGCCTGCTTTGACCAGTGCGTCGGCTGTTTGCTGAGCGGCGTCCCGGGGAACGGTTATAATCGCAAGATTGATTTTTCGTTTTTTCAACGTCCGCAGATTTGAAACGTCTTCAATCGTAATGTTCTTTATTTTCCTGCCGATTTTTTTAGGATTAATATCGAAAGCGGCAGCGATGTCGAAACCATATATTCCAAACCCCGGATATGCCAGAACAGCCGAGCCCAGATTACCAACTCCAACTAAAGCCGCTCTGCGGACAACTCTGAGTTTGAGGATTTTATTAATTTGCTTTACCAGCTTTTCAATGTTGTAGCCAACTCCGGGAGTGCCGAAATCGCCGAAGTAGGAAAAATCCTTTCTTATCTGCGAGGGATTAATGCCGAGGCAACCGGCCAGATTTCGGCTGGATACGCTCTGCTGCCCCTGTTCTGACAAAAACAGCAGCCTCCTGAGATAAATCGGCAACCGCCGAATAGTCTCATCTGGAATCTTATGGTACCTCATAAATTATACTACGGCTTATTTAGCACTTGAGTTCACATTCACAAACTCGAAGATTATAGCTTATAGAACGATTGTCCGTCAAGGAAGTTTGCCTATTTGGTTAATAAAATATTCTTTGCTTAATTTCTTTATAGATATGAAGTTACCGCATATATCCAGGAAAAGTGCAAAAAAATAAATTTTTTTTATTTTACGACACACCGATAGCCTGATATTGTTTAATGGAAAAATCGAGAACTTAAATGGAAGTTGCAACAACACAGTTTAATCGTTAAAATGAATCACCAAAACAAATATCGCAATGTAAGGAGGTTACTATGACGAAAAAAAACGCCTGGCTTTTGATTCCGGCTTTGGTCTCAAAGGCAAATTTAACAAAATTTCCCTTACACATATTGCCCGCGGAGTGTATTCGGTTGCAATTCCGGCTGAGAGAATCGGCCAGGCCGACATAGAGTATCACATTAAGGTATGCTCGGCTGACGGTCAGGAAATTTATTTCCCCGCCGCCGCCCCACAAATCAATCAGACGGTAGTGATAATGGCAAGCTCGATGTTGCATAGTTGATGTTCGTTATGAGAATCAAAGAGCACAAAAAGGAGAAGTTAAGATGAGCAAATACGATTACACACGCCGCGATTTCCTAAAGGCAGTTGGTCTGGCCGCAGCATCACTGGCCATTCCGGGATGTGTCAACGGACCTCAACAGCTTGTGCGCGGTTCGTCCCGGAACAAGCCCAATTTCATTTTAATCCACATCGACGATTTAGGCTGGATGGACACCGGCTGTTACGGCAGCAAGTTCTACGAAACGCCGAACATTGACCGCCTCGCTGCCGATGGTATGCGGTTCACCAACGGCTATGCCGCCTGTGCAGTCTGCTCGCCGACGCGGGCGGCCGTAATGACAGGGCGCTACCCGGCCCGCCTCGGCGTTACCGACTGGATCCGCGCCCGCT
>JAUVYQ010000086.1 GCA_030603035.1 Phycisphaerae bacterium
CCGCTGCAAGTGCGACTTTTGCCTTAAACTGGGCACTGTGATTACGTCTTTTGTTTTTCATGAATCTGTCTCCTGAACGTGTTATCGACTCAGGCGACAAATCCACCTTAATTATGCGCCCAGTTTTTGGGGAGTATTATATTCTGCCTCTTTTGCCACTGACAAATAGCGATAATTCATCCCCACTATTTCGCCTCCTGGCGTTGCTGCTCTTGATATCTTTTAACGTATTTCTTTCCCAAAAAACACCATCACAGTATCCCTGAATAGTTGTGTCTCTCTCAGCCATCTCCAACCTTTTCTCAGCGTAAAGACAATATTCTTCGTCTATCTCCACCATAACAAAATTTCTTTTCAGTTTCTTTGCAACAACGCCAGAGGTTCCGACACCAGCGAAAGGGTCAAAAACAATGTCACCCTCATTCGAGCTTGCAAGGATAATCTTTGCAAGCAGCTTTTCTGGTTTCTGAGTTGGATGGGTAGTGTTTTCTGGCATTGACCAGAAGGGAATCGTAATATCCGTCCATATATTGGACGGATATGTTAATCTATATTTTCCATCTCCCTCTTCGCTCCAATCCTTAGGTATGCCATTTTCGCGATACGGTGCAATTACCTTTCTTTTTAATTTTACCGCCTGTGTGCTGAAAGTGAAATCGTTAGAGACTGTACAAAACCATATGTCCTCAGAATTGTTCTTCCAAGACCTTTTGGCACCTCGGCCCTTTTCCCTTTCGAAAGTGATCCTATTTCTAACGATGAAATATTTCTCACAAATGAGATGAATCGCAGAAGAAGAACGCCAATCCCCGCAGATATATACTGACGCTGTAGGCTTCAGCAGTCTTACCATTTTCCGAAGCCACGATTCCATCCACTCCATGTATATCTTCACTGACACCTGCTTAAAAGAGCGGGTATTGAAGGTCTTTCCCAGGTTATACGGTGGGTCAACGAAAAGAAGGTCTACAAAATTTAGCGGGAAAAAATCTACTACCTCGAAGATGTCCTGATTCACGACTCCATTCAATATTTGCTCAACTGCAACGGGCTCACTTATCTTTAATATTTTCTGCCGATACTCGTTTCTTTCCTCCTCTGATAGTGTTATTGTTCGGTTTCGCGCCGCCCTTCCCATCTTTTCCATCATATCTCCAGATGTAATGCAAATTCACGACTTCGTCAACAAGAAAACGTGCAAAAAAAACACGACCAAAATCGCCACCTCTTTCCTCTCTCATCTTCCACTTTTAAACCATACCTTACCCGAAATTTTCTAATCGGTCAACTAAATTCGTGGCTCGTCGCTTGCTTCACGATGTATAAAAAAATCCATGAAATCAGTGAAATCCGTGGTTAATTTTACGTCTTTCCGGACATAAGCACAACACTTTTTCCACCCATTTACGCTTTCACACATCAACGCATACACTCCTCCACATCCGGCCAAATCCTGTTATCCCGTCAATTTATAAATCCCTACTTCGTAATTCGTTGTTCCTTGTTCGATATTCGATATTCTCTTTGTCTCGCCGCATCTTCGTGTCAAAAAAATCAGTGAAATCTGTGGCTAATAATTGAATATTTCTCTGCGTTCTCCGCGGTAAAACTTTTTTCGAGTATCAAGCATCCAGAATCCAGCATCGAGCTAATTTTTTTCTTGACTTTTGTTTGAATTTCTGTTAAAATACCTAGCATAAACCGCCAGTAGATTGCATATCTGGAAGCCACAGCGTGGCACGGCCTTGGGGCCAGCAGGCCCAGTCAAAAATAATCGTTAGTGAATAACTACGAACTATGAACTACAAACTACCAACTACAAGCTACCCAAACCGCCGTAACCCCCCCAAATCCACCAATTCTATAATCCACTCTGTCTTCTGTCGTCTGTCTTCTGTCTTCTGTCGTCTGTCGTCTGTCCTCGCCCCTCTACATCTGTCGAGAACACTCTACAAATCCACCCTTTTTATGCAAAACAAAGCCAATTTTCGAAAAAGTCAAATGAATGTAAGTATCTTTTCACAAAAGGCTTATGAAAATAAATCCAATTGGACACTTGGTGAAAACAAACCCAAACAAAGCCAATTTCCGAAAAGCACAAATGAATGTAAACTCACTTATAACAAAGGATTACATAAAATAGGATGATTTCGCAGTCCAAAAAAACAAACCCAATTCAAAGCCAATTTCCGAAAGGCCAAAATGAACTTAAACTTCTATTTAACAAAGGATTATGAAAATGAACGACTTTGCAGACGCGGGGAAAACAAACCCAATCAAACCCAATCCCCCCGCCCCCGTTTTTACTTCAAAAACCAACATTACCCCCGAAAAGATATGCCCAAAAAACCCTATTTCCCACTAAATCACGATAATTTTAGTCCTAATTTTGTTAATTCATCCTTCGTAGCAGTGCTACTCACGAAATTTATCTGGATTAAAGTGCGAATAATTGATAAAACAGCGGCGGTTCTAAACCGATAGGTGAAACAATGGCATCTGATAAGCTGAATATCTATAAAAGGCCGAAACTCGATAACCCCCGGCTATTACTGGGTTTTTCCGGCTGGATGGACGGCGGTAAGGTCTCGACAGGAACGGTAAAGTGCCTTATTGAGAAACTGGGGGCGCAGAGATTTGCCGATATTGAGCCGGAAGGATTCTATATCTGCAGTTTCCCCGGCTCAATGGAAATAACAGCGCTATTCAGGCCGCACGCGAAGATAAGAAATGGTCTGATTAAATCCTATGAGGTGCCGGCAAATGCGTTTTTCTACAACGAGCAAAACAATCTTATCCTGTTTTTGGGCAAAGAGCCTAATCTGCAGTGGGAAGAATTTGCCGAATGTATATTCTCGTTGTGTGCGGAATTCGGCGTTAAAGTGATATATTTCATAGGCAGTGTTTCCGGCCTTGTGCCTCATACGCGCGAACCCCGGCTCTTCTGCTCCGTCTCGGACGCAGAACTTAAAGAGACTTTCCAGCATTACGGCGTAAATTTCACCAACTACGAAGGTCCCGCCAGTTTCATCACTTACCTGACGGTCAACGCCAACAAACAGGATTTGAGTATGGCAAGTTTCGTGGCCACGATTCCCGCTTACGTGCAAGGTGACAATCCCAAGTGTGTAGAGGCAATAACGAGACGGCTGGTGGGTATTCTGGGGCTGCAAATAGAGCTTGATGACCTCAGGGTTATTAGCGACGAGTTCGAAAAGAAATTAAGCGATGTTGTGCGGGAGCAGCCGGAATTAGCCAGTAACATTCACAAGCTGGAAGAAGATTACGACAACGAGATTTTCAATAGCGAAATGGGAGAATTGAAACAGTGGCTGGAGCAGAAGGGAATCAGGCTGGATTAAGAATCGGGGTCCTGTTTTGGCCGGCACTGCGAAGTAGGCTCAGCCGGATGTTTAGAGATAGCACGTACCAGCGCAATCGCAACCCAAACACCGCTGGCAATAGCGAATAAGACCGCAATTATCACAAGAACGAGGATAACTACTCCCATTTTTCACGCTCCGTATTTAATTGTTTCGAGCCCAGCCCCTCCGAGGGGCGGGGCGAGCCAGTGTCCCAGGACGTACGCCAAGAGTGCCGACCCAAGAGCTGGAATAATGGCAGGCACGTCAATTGCGGAAGGGAAGATGAACTGAAACGTTATGGCGACAAGCGTTCCGACAGCCATTGATAAGATTGCAGCAAGTGGCCGCGGACGCTTAATCCATAGACCAATTATAAGAGCAGGAAGAATTGCCGGAGCCCAAATAGTGTAGCAGATAAGCAGGCCGTCTATAATACTTTCAACGGCAACTGCACCGGCGGCGGCGGTTAAGGCGATGACGATGGTGGCGCAGCGGCCAACATTGAGAGCGGTGCTGTCGGGCAGTTTTGCAAATGGCTTGACAATATCCTGGGTGAACGCTACAGCGCCGGCGTTTAGAAGTGAATCAAGACTGGACATTACTATTGACACCAATACTACTAACAAAAGCATATAACCCTCGGCAGGCATGATTGATTCAACCAGTTTTAACAGAACGTGGTCTTCACCCGTACCTTCCGGAATGATACTTCGGGCTGAAATCCCAAGTGCCACCATAACCATGAACCAAAACACGCTAAAGATACCTGCCAATATGAAGCCGTTTCGTGATATGCGTGTCGTTCTGGACGCTAACGCCCGATTCGCATAGGGTGGTATGAGCGTTTCGCCGAGCAGAAAGGCGGCCACCAGGCCAACTATCTCAATGAGTGATGTGGACCCAAAGCCGGCGGTGGTAGCATCAGATGCTTCCCTGGCAAAAGTCGCCGCGCCCCCGTCGAGATGGAACAGAAGTACCAATAGCAGCGTGATCGGTAATAGTATGGCGAATGCGGTAAATTGAAAGGCGTCGGTAATCACGCTTGCCCGCAATCCTCCGAACGTCGTGTATAATGCCGTCACGCCGACAACTATAATGACAGACGACCACTTCGGAAATTCAAATATATCAGTTAGTACAACTCCACCGGCCTTTGCCATCACTGCGGCGAAGCCCGCACATAAGCCGACGGAAATAATGCCGGCAACAATCTGGCACTTTCGGTCGTACTTTTGTCCGATGGCATCTCCCAATGTGTGGCAGTCTGGCAAGGCCCTTAGTCGCGGAGCAACAAACAGCCCAACCAAGATGTTCTGGACGGCGTATGCCAGTCCAACGGCGAGGAAAAGGAAGCCGCTCTTGAATCCCTTTCCAACAAAGCCGATTGAAAAACCCGGTCCCACATAGGTGGCAGCGAGACTGCCGAATACCAGCGCCAGCGGAAGTGCTCGTCTGGCCAGTGAAAACTCTGAAAACTCACGAGCGGCCCGTGCCCGCACGGCAACGAACGTGAGCACCGCCGCATAAGCTACAACAACAAAAACAGATAAGACCGTGTGCATAGTGTCGGTCCTGTTTGATATTCTGCACTCTTAATGCAATTTGAAGAACAAATGAAACGAACAATTACTTCAGGCACTCGACTAAAGCGTTTTTCCCCACCCCCAAACAAGTTTGAGGGCGCCACCCAGGTTTCATTAGTAATTCAAAGGTTTTCCCCACCCCCAAACAAGTTTGAGGGTGCCACCCAGGTTTCATTAGTAATTCAAAGGTCGATAATATAATACCAGAGCCGGTTCGGGCAGGAATTCGCGAAGTTTATTCGAGTCTATCCTGGAACATTTCCTCTTCCAGCTCGTTGATAGTTGCGTTTAGCTCAGACTCGGTACGGAGCCATCCAAATCGCGTATCGACAAGAAAAGTCCGGTACCACTGAATCAAATTCTTGGCAAAATCTTCATCCTTGCAGTAAATTCCGAACGATATTTCTCCTGCATGTGACCCGGTTTTTCCTGGCCATTTTGGGAAGGCCAAAAGAACCTCGCTTCTGGACAGCAGGAACTCTATGTCAGAGACTTGACTGTTATAAATGCGAAGTCTGCCCGACTCGATTGCCTCAGGATACTTTCGAAAAAGGAACCGTGCGGCATTTGAAAACCCCGGCACGCTGAGATTCATCGCACGGTGCACTCTTACATCGTGGTAATCTTCTATGATTTGATACAAGGCGCTGAGATAATCTTCCATAGGCTGCCTCTCCCCTTCGAATAACATACAAGTCCAAAGCTCACTGTGACCCGTTGCATCAAGCTGGTCCTGGAGCATTCTCTTGCCAACATTATAGGTTTCTCTTCGGCTGCCTAATACCTTCAGCCGGCGTTCGGTCAGAGTCGTCGCCCAGGACGGCATGTCCTTCGGTAAAGACTCCGGAGGACAAACGCCAAGTCGCGTTAAGAGTCTGAGAAACTGTTTCTCTTCGGAGCCGTAGAACCTTCTGCCAACGACGCTGCCGACATTTCCGTTACATTCCATACCATATTGCTTGTGGTAGCCAAAAGACAAGCGGTGCACGTCGTAGCCCTTATCAATAAGCATCTTTTGCAACTCGGTAACCAACCAGGCGGCTTGCCTATCGGGCGCTTTGTCAATCGACAGATGAGCATTGGGACAAAGCACAATCGGCCTTTTACCTATGAGGCGCGATAACGACGCAAACTCCTCTGCAGCTTCTTGCAATTCTTGAATAGTATCGTACATCTCGATACATACAAATACCAACAGCACATTTGTATAAACCGTCCTTGGTTGCGGTGACTCTATTGTCGCAGGTTCTGTTCTTGTGGATGGCTTTTTGTCCTCAAAATAGCAGGACGAACATTGGTGAAATTCCAAAATCATATCGATTTGGGTTCCCGCAAAGGGGGTTGCCTCTCAGTTTTTTTTGCTTTTTGCCACAAAGGCACGAGAAGTGTAAAGTGCCTAAAGTTTGGAGTGCCTAAAGTTGCGGATTATTTTTCTACTTTAGCTCACTTTAGGCACTTTAGCTCACTTTTATTTTCCTTGTGTCTTCGTGGCTAAAATTCATTCTTTCATTTTAGTTGCGGGCCTTGCACGGGCAGTTCGTTTCCTCCGTGACGAAGCTCTGGCTTTTTTCAATCGAGATACGATTTCTGCATCGACACGGGATATGAACAGGCTCACCTTTGGGAACAATACTTTGTCTGCGAACCCAACACCATTAAGAATTCGCACGGCTTCTGTGGCATCCCAAAATCCCCGAGAAGAAGCTATTCTCCGCCCTTCCTGGCGTGTGAGTGATTTCAGAAAAGCCGGTATACAACCATCACACAAGGCGTCAGCGTAGTCAACCAGCAATTCTTCAATTGTTCGGTTTATATCAGACATTGTCTCTCGCTCCTGAAGAATAATAAATAATTCAGTCTTCGTGACAGTAGTCGCACAGCATTTTCTTAAGCTTTAACATGGTTCGAAATTTAAGCATTTTTACCGCTCCAACGGTAGTTTTTAGCTCATTGGCGATTGCCCTGTTGGACATACCTTGCATCCAAAGCTCTATGGCTCTTCGCTCCCGTGCCTTGAGTCTGCCCATCATCCGCCGAAGGGCCTGCCGAAGCTCTTTTTCAGACATCAACTCAAGGATACCTATCTCGGGAGCAACAAGCCTCTTTAGTCCTTCTTGCGATAAATGCAGATTACGGTTTATTCTTCTGTATACTTCCCTGAGGCGCTTACGCATATAATAGAGGTATACGGTCCTTAACAGCTCCCTGTCGCTGGTAACGTTACGCAAACGCTCCGGCTTTTCCCAAATATCGGCATAGACATCTTCGAGTACGTCCTCACATTCGACCTCATTGCCCAGGTAGCGGTACAAGTACCTGATGAAGCTCTCAAAGGTGGCCCGCACGAAAGAATCCATTATGCGGCGACGGCGTTCGATGTCCGGGTCCGTAAGTCCTTTCAAAGCATTTCGCAGCCGTCTGTTCACAGCGAGCCTTTTATTCTTGCGTGTATTCAGTATCCCGACCCGCTTATACTGAAACAGCTGTATCCGAAATCCGTCGATATCCGGCACGACGGATTTGCCGGACCGGATGACACACTTCCGCCCTATCTATTAAAGGCACCACCTTGCGGGTTGGTAACAACAATTGTACCTCAAAATCAGTGTTCCTTCAATAGCGAAGTTTTGAAAAGCGGCATAGGGAATAAAACGCTCAAATCCTTTATAATCCGCACAAACAGACGGTCCGTTCTCCGTAGGACTCCGAAAGATGAATCGCCCGGCTGCTAAAACCCGTATACCGGCCGTAACTGGTCTTCAGTCGGCAGAGCGCTGTAATATTCGCCTGCTGTGCCCACATAACCAACGCCTTGCCTTCTAAGCGGCACCTGTATAATAGAGCCGTTGCTGTTGGTAACTTTCACCAGAACAGTGTTCATTTCCTGATGCAGGCAATCCCTATCGACCTGTGCATTTTTCTTGTCAGCTTCATTGCCCAGCATATAGCCGATGCCGCCGCCTATTGCAGTTCCAATTAAGGTTGATTCCGTATCGCCGCCTGCCAGCTGACCGATGCCGGCACCGGCCAGCGCACCAATAACAGAACCGGTTTGCGCACCGCTCTCACAGCTGGCAACGAATGCCGAACCGAAGCTCACGGCAACTATCATCAGAATTGTTACTAATTTTTTAGCCATTTTACACCTCCGTCAAACCTAAGAAAATGTGTTTCCCAGTCGTATAAATCCGAATATCGAATATCGAAATCCGAAACAAATTCGAAATTCAAATACCAAATGTTCAAAACATTATTTCCGCCTCTGGGGGGTTTCGAATTTTGCATTTTGGTCATCTATATTTGTTTTGTATTTCGTGCTTCGCATTTCGTATTTATTTTTTGTATATCGCACCGGGACTTTTGTCCCGCCATATCTTTTTAATGTAGAGGGGGCAGCTGCTCTGCTGCTCTCTGTTCGCAATGCGCCTGCTCCCGGATTGTCTGCGGTGCCTGCAAGCCAATTTTCGGCGAGTTTGCCGAAATCAGCGAGGTCCACGTCGCCGTCACTATCTAAATCTCCTGCCAATAGGGATTTTACCGTCAAAACAATCCAGAGGTAGTTTTCTACTACGCCATCTAATGACCCCGAACCGGCAATGTCTGTATAATTTTCGGCAAAAATACCTATAACATCGCCGATTTGCGCGGCAAACGTATGTACTCCGCTAAACCAATAGCCGCTCTCATCGGGTTCCAGATTGGGCCAGGTCAATACTTCATAGTCACTATTCGGCTCTGTCAGCACGGGCGGCAATTGACCGCGTGTGATTGCCATATGGTTCATGTCGCCTATCCCGCCGACGTATGCAAAAGTAGGTCCACTTGATGAAATGCTTATTGTGTCACTATAATAAACAATCACATCGTCGCTCAACTCTTCGCTTTCATCCGGCATAATTTGGTAGTATATACCGTAAGTTTGAGGGTCTTCGGTGCGGCCAGAGCCCCAAGCGGATGTGTAAGCCGAGGCATTATCTGCAATTCCATCAGCGACAGATTTTGTTTGTATGCAAATAGAATCACCTTCAACGTAGCTCCAAATATCATTGTACGCATAACCATACGCTTCCGTGACCTCTGCTAATTCCTCAACGCCGGCAAAGGACATGCTGTCGTTGGTATTGCTGTAAGGGCCGTCGGAGGAGGTAGAATCTTCTGTCTCTACTTCGCAGAAGGCACGAAATCCACCCGCATAATAACTAAAATAGGCCCCATCAGTCCGGCGTTGTGTCGTCGAACCAACAACACAGAGCAAAACAATAACAGTTAAGTATCGGTTCATTTCCTCTCCTCCACACATTTACATGTGTGGTATCGTTCTATTGCCCACACGTAAGTGTGGGGTCTCGCCTTATTGGCTTTTATCTTCAGAGTTTTGCGTTCTGATTTTTTCCAGGAGGTCAAGCAATACTGCCGCAGAGGCGGTATTTTGCAAATCCCGGCCGGCCTGCTGGAGCGGCTTGACGGCCTCTTCGATTCTGCCGATGCCAAGCAAGTGATAGCCCAGCAGAAGCTGGAGGTCAGCGTCAAAGCTGTAGAGCTTAGCCCTTTCGGCGAGGCGGTCAATTTGGTCAAGAAGGATGTCGTCATCGGGGTACAGACCGCGAGGATAAAAAACGCCTTCCTTTTCGGGCAAGACCTTCGCCAGAGCTGCTCGCAGGACCTCTGCTGCTTCCGGATATTTCTCATTGGCGAAAAGGGCCTGGGAGCAGGCAAAAGGAAGCACCATATCATCGGGCGCAATGTCGATTGCTTTGGCGAACATATCAGCGGCTGAGCCATAATCACCGGCTTCGAAAGCCTTGACAGCACCTTCGAAGTAGCTGTCGGCGAGTGTCTCCGGGTCAGGTACTTCGGCGGCCTGCTGCGCAAGCTTTTCGCGAACGTCTGCGAAGGTAGTGTGGTCAACGGGCCTGATACCATCTGCTGCCTGGTAGGACTCTAATGGGGCGGCACTACCGTCGCCGTAGTAATTGTAGGTGTAGTAGTTGTACGTATCGCCCTGCACTTCACGGGCGAGAGGATAGTAGCCGTACCAATTGTAAGGGTGGCAGCCATACCAGTAATAGCGGGTGTACCTGTACCCTAACGGCCAGTAGCCGCCCAGACTAACGAAGACGTATTTGCGGTGATAGTAAGGATAAACATACCGAAACGTGAACCGCGGCCCCCAGCCATAGTGCACAAGAAAACGATACCTGGGCCAGACTATTCTGTGGCGCAGCCGGTCATGGCGGTCAACATATACATGCTCATTGCGATTAACGTGTCTTACTTCATCGGGACGGTCATGGTATATCGTGGTCGAAGGCCTTCTTCTGCGCCGGTCTCCGAGGCGGTCAACAACTGCGTATCTGGGGCGTTCTGCGGTCTCTGTTCTGATGTGCTGGCTCCTTTCGCGTGCTGGCCTGATGTACTGGCTTCTTTCGCGTGCCGGCCTAATGTGCTGGCTCCTTTCGGTCGCCGGACGCGTGAACAAAGAGGAGCTTCGGGAGCTTATGCTGATTCTCGGCTTACTGACGCGAGTAGCTTTTCGCGTAGTGGTGACAGGCGACCTTCTATTACTTATCGCGCTGCCGATGCGTGCGGTTTTGCCTGAGCTTATGCTGATTCTCGGCTTACTGCCGATAGTAACTTTTCGCGTAGTGGTAACAGGCGACCTTCTATTAGTTATCGAGCTGCCGATGCGTGAGGTTTTGCCTGAGCTTATGCTGATTCTCGGCTTACTTCCGGTAGTAACTCTTCGCGTAGTGGTAACAGGCGACTTTTTCTCACCGATGGATTTGGCAATACGTACAGTTCTGTTCGAGCTTATGCGATTACTCGAGCTTACGGTCGTCTGTTTCCTGGCACTGGAATTTACCCCTGCTGACCTTCTTCCGCTGGAAAGGCTGGTGGAGGGTTTGCGAGCGCTGGAGGTGATTGGCGGTCGCAGGGTAGTAGTACGGCTGGATGTTACTCTGCTGGATTTGGTCCGGCTCGACGTACTTGCCGGACTGGGTCTAACGATTGTTCTTGTCCTATGGACTCCTCCCGGAGAGCTGCTGCGGCTTGGTGACCTTGAGGTGCTTACTGCGGTTCGAGACTTGGTGACTCGCGAGGAGGCAGTAGATTGCGTGCGGGCTTTCCTCGCACTTGAGGACTGCCGGGCTTTGGGGGCAGCAGAGGTTTTTTTAGCCGGCTGGCTTTTTTGACTACCCCCGCTTGATTTACTGCTTCCTCTTCGGGCCTGCTTTGCTCCGGCAGGTTCAGCGAGCAGCATTAAGGCCAAAATCAGCGTTACAAAAGCAATTTTAACATTTCCTCGGTATTTTAGCGTCAACATGATATGTCTCCTTTCATACTGAAACAATAAGCCTTCTGTAAAATACGTAAATCTATATTAAATAACGATTTATAATCATTATTTTCTTGCAATCTCCTCCATTTTGGTTATTGTGTAAGTACCGTTACGGAAAACATTTACAACCAAAACAAAGGAGGTTTTATCA
>JAUVYQ010000090.1 GCA_030603035.1 Phycisphaerae bacterium
GTTTAGTTTTAAGGGGCAAACGATTTTATCGAATCCACTGACTATACTGTGGATAGCAATTCCGCTTTTCATTCAGACTAATGTGATTTTCTGGCTTGGCTATGCTCTGAGCAAAGTTCTAAAATTGAAATATGCCGATGCCGCGCCATCGGCTATGATTGGGGCGTCGAATCATTTTGAGGTTGCTATTGCTACCTCGACAATGCTGTTCGGTCTTTCATCCGGAGCCGCTTTAGCAACGGTCGTTGGTGTGCTTATAGAAGTCCCGGTAATGCTTATGCTTGTTAAGATATGCCTGCGAACCCAAAACTGGTTTGAGCGCTAACATAAACTGTACAACTCCAACATATACGGGGGAAATTTAGGCCTTGCAATTTGTATGATAAGGCCTAAAATACACTGGTTAGTTTAAGCCAAACAATATTTGGGGCGAGCGAGCAGAAATGAATTCAGAGCAACTGGAAAAATATACTTCTGCGATAACGCTTTCGGATATGGAAATCTTTGTATTTCCGGAGCTGATGTACAGCCTCGTTCTGGCCAATATTATGAGCCCGATTATCTGGCAATGGCGCCGGCTTGAATGTTTCAAAAAGCTGGAGGGCAAAACCAGCTATAAAAAATTGATGCGGCTCAAACAATTCATAATGGATGAGTACGAGTTTAATCTTGACCTTGAAACCTGGGGCCTTACCAGCAAGGCCAGAGAGCTTAAGCGGTTTGAGAAGTTTGTTTCGCCCGATGATGTCGCCAGAAGCAACTCGCTGTTCGGCTACCACGGGGACAAATACTATTTCGATGTGGATATACGCAGGCACTTTGGCCTGGATAAATATGATAGTGACATTATCCCGTACTGGAAGACGGAAACCGTCGAGGCGATGGATGCTTTTCGGCACAAAGCCGGTTACACAAAGCGGGCGGGTGAGTGCGTTTCATTATCGGCTTTGTATGCAGCGGCGGCGTTTATTGTTTGCCGAATACCTCTAAAAGATATCTATATGATACTTACCCCCCTTCACTCGCAAAACTTCATCGACATACAGGACGGCGTGCTGACCAACAATAGAAGGCTCGTTACGAAAACGATGTGGTTCAACGGCACCGCTATTTCCAACAAGGCACAGCGGGCGCTCCGAAATGAAAACGTTACAATCGTGGCCCATTCGTCCGGCTATATACATTGTTTGTATGATGATGCAACAATAGACAGAAAAGCTTACCGGCACCTTACCAGGCAGCTCGCCTCGTATCTGTCGGCAGAATTGACACTGCAGGTCTTTGCAAGTTTTCTGCGCTCCAATCGAGACTACCAGAAATTCTTCCAGCTCTGCAGTCGGTGCCGCGGACAGGCGCAATTTCTAAAGGCGGAGGTCCTCTTTTCTTACGAACATACCAGCAATTACAGAATAGCGGACAGAACTCACGAGAAATTGCTTGCCGAGGTTTCGGAGGAAGACTTTGTTCCGTATCAATTGCCTGGCAGAATTCGATGCGATGAGCTTGAGGAATTTATAAAAAAGCAAAAGGTCAATCTAAAAAGCCGTGATGGTAAAACGGCTTTAAGAAAATATATTGAGCCGGTCATCCAGGATGCGCAGCAGTTCGTGGAGAAGCTGGCTGGTTTCGTCCACATCGAAGCGAAGCTGCCAGCTGTAGAAAAAAAATATCTGCCCGCAGAGCCGATTGAAATCTCCGTAGAGCAAAGTAGAAAACAGATAATCGACTATCTACAGCAGATGCGCCGAAGCAATCCCACTGCCGACCTTGCCTTTTATACGTATCGTGATATGGAAAGCTGTGATTGGGACCCGTTTATCAAGGCGGCGGTGGAACGCAACCCCGTCTCAATTCAAATGGCGGACTCAATGTCACTCGAAGAAGTATATGCGTGGCTCCAACAAATGAAAAACATCTCGATTTATGATGGCAAGCGGCTGGCTCAGCCGGATGAAGTGGCAAATTACAAAACCGGCGACGGACTTGAGAAGGCCTTTCTGCTGGCTAATGTAATCCGGCAAAGAGACCCTGAACAGGATATTAAAATAACCGTAGATAATAATGATGTGGTACTGAAAGAAAAGAGTGAATACCGGTTTGTATCTGACAAAGGATTTGAAAAGCAGATTAGCATTCCAGCCGGAAAGACAATTTGCCGGAAATAGATGAGGACACCAATATGGTCAGATGTCCCGGACAGGACCAAAGATTTTGGAAGTCCGATGACATTTTTGAAGTGCAATGTCCCGGCTGCGGCCAGACCATAGAGTTCAAATCTCAAATTTGAAATCTTAAATCTGAAATTTGAAATCATTCGTGCAGAGCAATGCCTGGGTATTATGAAGGAGTCCGATGAACAACGCTATGGCTGATTTCGTTAGGTCGATAGATTTTTGGGGTACCATTAAGTCGATAATCGTTGATTTTTGGGCCACCATAGCCGAGATGTCGCCCTATTTATTGTTTGGCTTCTTCGTGGCAGGTATCCTTTCGGTGCTTATATCACAGCGCCTCGTAGAAAAACATCTGGGCGGCACAGGTATATGGCCCTTGTTAAAGGCATCGCTTTTCGGAATTCCTCTGCCTTTGTGCTCGTGCGGCGTTATTCCGGTATCGATGTCGCTGCGCAAGCACGGTGCGAGCAAAGGTGCCACCGTATCATTTTTACTGTCCACGCCTCAAACCGGTATGGACAGTATCTTTGTTACCTTAAGTCTCCTCGGCCCACTTTTCGCCATCTTTAGACCATTAGCGGCACTCGTAACCGGCCTTGTCGGAGGCGGTCTGGTTGATGTATTCGGCCAAAGCACACAAGATGAAACCCGTGACCCGCCTCCCGATACACGAGCAACAAGCAACGAGCAACGAGCAACGAGAAATAACGTTGCGAAGGGCTTGAAATACGGCTTTGTTACACTGCCGCGTGACATAGGAAAAGCGTTGATGGTAGGACTGGTTATCGCAGCGCTTATCTCTGCAATGGTGCCCCCGGGTTATTTCGCAGACAAACTGGGTCCCGGTGTTCTCCAGATGGTAGTCATGATGCTTTTGGGCATACCGGTTTATGTATGCGCAACGGCCTCCGTGCCGGTAGCGGCAGCGCTGATATTGGCAGGGTTAACGCCGGGGGCAGCATTGGTTTTTCTTATGACTGGCCCGGCCACCAACGCCGCTTCATTTGTAACCATCTGGAAAGTTTTAGGCAAAGCAACAGCAATTACCTATCTGGCCACCGTGGCAGGATGCGCTATCTTAAGTGGTATTCTGCTCGATTATATCGCTGCCGGTGTTGACTTTGAAATAGCTGCTCGGCCCGGTTGGATGCTGCCGGACACGGTAAAATATATATCGGCCGTGGTGCTTCTGGCAGTCCTGACATTTGCAATCCTGGGCAAAAGAAAGCAGGCTTAACTATCTCGCAGTAACACAATATCTATTTTATGATGCGGATTGATTCATATAGCTTTGGAGTTATGAAGGTTGACGGCACCGAATACACGGCGGATTTGATTATCTTCCCGGACAGAATCAGAGCCAACTGGTGGCGCAAGCAGGGCCACAGTTTAACTGTAGAAGACCTTGATGATGTTCTTGGCTTTAAGCCGGAAGTTCTGGTAATAGGCAAGGGAGCATCTGGGCTGATGGAGATACCGGCTTCGACTAAAAAAACGCTTCAGGAAGAGTGTATAGAGCTGATTGCAGAAAACACCGGCCAGGCGTGGGGTATCTTTAACGAGCAGATTCAAAAAGGCAAAAAAGTAGTGGGTGCGTTTCATCTCACCTGCTAACGACAGGTCGAGGGCAGGTATGCAAATAAAATTACAGTTTCTCGGCGCAGCTCAGAATGTTACGGGCTCTCGACACCTCCTCGAAGCCAACGGTGTCCGCTTTCTCATAGACTGCGGACTCTATCAGGAACGGCAGTTGAGGGCAAGAAACTGGGACCCGTTTCCCGTAGAACCGGCCGGCATAAACGCTGTCCTTTTAACTCATGCCCATCTCGACCATTGTGGTTTATTGCCGAAACTGGTTCGAGAGGGCTTCAAAGGCAAGATATACTGTACCGCCGCCACCTCGGAGATTGTGCGAATTATATTATTGGATTCGGCTAAAATACAAGAAGAGGACGCTGAATATAAGCGCAAAAGGCACGAGCGAGAAGGTCGAAAAGGCCCCTACCCTGTCGTTCCGCTTTATACTACCGAAGACGCAGAGGCCTGTTTCCCGCTTTTCTCAACCGTTAAATACAGAAAGTCCGTAAATATTGCCGATGGGGTGGAAGCTACTTTATATGACGCAGGGCATGTTCTCGGCTCCTCGATGATAAGGGTGAAGGTACGCCAGGATGCGCAGGAAAGGATTATTTTGTTCTCCGGTGACATTGGCCGGCCTGACAGGCCTATCGTTTGCAACCCAACCGTTTTTGACTACGCCGATTATGTTCTCATTGAGTCCACCTATGGCGATAGAGTGCATAAGGGACACAAAGATACAGAGAAGATGATTGCTGACGTGATAAACTCGACGAAAAAAGCACGCGGTAACATTATCGTTCCGAGCTTTGCGCTCGAACGTTCGCAGGAAATTTTATATTACATAAACGAATTACTCCTCGAAGATGCGATACCACAATTGAAGGTTTTCTTAGACAGCCCGATGGCCTCAAGGGTTACGAGGGTTTTTCAGAATCACCCGGAGTTGTTTGATAAAGAGATGACCGAATTTGTCAAACAACATAAATCGCCCTTTAACTTTCCGGGGCTGAAAATGACGGGCACAGCCGAAGAGTCAAAGGCAATCAACCACATAAAAGGAACGGTTATGGTCATAGCAGGCTCCGGAATGTGCACCGGCGGCAGAGTAAAACACCACCTGGTCAATAACATCTCCAGGCCGGAGAATACGATAATGTTTGTCGGATACCAGGCAAACGGAACGCTCGGCAGGTCAATTGTCGATGGCGCTAAAAAAGTGCGGATACTTGGCAAGAAATATAAGGTGAGAGCGAAAATAGTTCGAGTACACGGTTTTTCAGCCCACGCCGACAGGAATGAGCTGCTCGAATGGTTAAGAGAATTTGACGTTGCTCCGAGGGGCGTCTTTGTTGTACACGGTGAGACCGAAAGCGCACTCAGTTTCGGCGATTACGTCAGAGAGCAAACCGGCTGGGAGGTAACCGTCCCGGCCTATCAGAACGAGATTGTTCTTGATTAAAGACTTGCCAGGAGAGTTCTAAGAGCCTATCCGAATGACCCTTCGGTTTTGTCATTGCGAGGAGCGAAGCGACGAAGCAATCTCATTTTGTTAGAAGCTCTAAGTGTGATATGCCGTATATGAAGTTTAATCTATCGTAGATAAAGCGTTATCCGTAATAAATAAGGCTTAATATGTCGCAGATGAAGCGTATTTTGCTCGTTTTAAGGGTGTTTATGTGTTATTATTGGATGAGCACGACGTAGCGTTGACCTTTTTAATGCACCTGAATGACACTGGTTATTGTCGGAGAGAAGAAAAATAATGAAATGTCCGTTCTGTGCAGAGGAGATTTAACAATGGCTTGGGAAATGTTAAAAGCTACAGGCAAACTATTTTACGAATTGTTGGATAACGAGATTGTAGACCCACTGAAGAACTTCGCTGCGGAGGTCGCTGAGCCTCACGTCAACAGGAAGATAGCTGAACGGTTAAAACCAAACCTAAACCCAAAGATACCAGAAGACCAGATGTGGTCTAAATTGAGACTTGAAATGTCCGAAGAACAAGTAGGGAAACTGCTGGGACTGCCAGACGCTATCATTGAGGGTTTGAAATTGAGTGCCAAAGATACTGCTGACAAAGTCTGTACCAAAGGCTTCCCCGTGGATACGTCTTGGGTCTACCACTGCAAAGACTTTTTTGTGAGGCGTTTGGATGGAATGGTTTGGTTCAACAATCAGCGAGTGACCTTTTTCCAAGTGTATTACAAGAGAGGCAAACGCTGGTACGCGAGAGAAGTTCCACCAACTATGTGGCTAAGAGAAAGAAAGAAGGAATGTGACAGTGATGAACTCGGAACAATACTGTAAATGGGAAAAAAACAAGAAGCCAAAAGACGACTAATCTGCCACACTCTTACTGCTCGGCTTGGGTGTGATTTTTTTGAGAAAAGACTCTGAACAAGTTGAAAGGTGAAAACTATGGCGATATGGAAGGTAGAAACGCAGTTGAGGAAGGACGAGACGCCTGATACAAAAACCAGCGTGCGGTATGCTGGTGTTGATGATGTGTGCTGGAGGATGTATGTGGGGAATGAGGCGTATGAAAAGCTCGGTAAGCCGGACGAGATAAGGATTACGATAGAAGCGGTGAGCCACCAAAACAATATTGGGAATAAACTAAACTGCTAACTGCAACTGTTTGGCTTGGTGCGGTGGTGGTGAGGAGAAAACGCTCTGTAAAAGGAACAGCAGGATGAAAAAAGCTGTTGAAGAAGATAATAACGTCAACGATGAAAATGTAGTCGAGTCGGATTTCTTATATAAGTATGGTAAGTTTGATAAATACACGGAGAAAATTTTCACTCATAACGAGATCTATTTCTCCTCGCCCGATGATTTCAACGATCCATTTGATTCAAAACCATGCTACATCTATGAGGGTAACGAGCAACAAATAGATAATTACCTTTTTGAACTTTACAGGAATGAATATCCCGGACAAAGCAAAGAAGAAATATTAGCGTTTGTGAAAAGGGAAATTATAACAAAAGAAAAAGGAAGAATTATCTTGAAGAAGACATTAGAAATATCCAGAGAGCTAATGAGAAAAAAGTTTAGTGTCTGTTGCTTTTCTGAGAAAAGAGATAATATCCTGATGTGGGCACATTATGCGAAACAACACACTGGATTTTGTTTAGAGTTTGACACAGATACTGATTTTTTTAGACCAATTGCTCGTTCTATTAAGGTCGAATATGACGCGATTTTACCAGAATTAAATTTAAAGCAACTGCCTAATTATCAAAATAGAGAATTAGTCATGAAGTTCTTGACAAAAGCTAATGATTGGAAATACGAACAAGAGTGGAGGATCGTGGATCACAAGAAGGGCCCAGGGATTCAGAATTTCCCTCAAGACGCGCTAAGTGGAGTTATACTTGGCTGTCGAATATGTCAAAAAAATAAACAAAATGTATTTAGATGGTGTAGTAAGCGCAAGCACCCGCCTACACTTTATGAGGCAAGAGAAAAACAAAAGGAATTTGGATTAGATATTGTTACAATTGACTATTGATTATTTTTTCTGCGTCCTCTGGGGGAATTAAAGGTGTCCGGTACATTTTTTCTGGGGAATTAAAGGTGTCCGCCTGCACCCTCAGGTGGTACTTTTTTTCCCTGTTCCATGAGCACTTGTCCGCCTCTGGCGGATCCTCTTCCCCTGATGTCCGGCAACCTGATACTCTGATATCCTGATATCCACATCCTGATACCCTGTTTACCTGATAAACTTTTTTCTCTCTGTGTCCTCTGAGTGCTCTGTGGCTATATTCTTTTGTGACTTTTGTGCCTTCCCTCGACTTCGCTCGGGATGGTGAGCCTGTCGAACCACTTCGTGGCTAAACAAAATCCGTGTCAATCCTGTTAATCCTGTCTAATAAATTCGTGTCAATCCGTGTCTAACTTTCCTTTTCTTTAACTCGCAACCCGTAACTCGCAACCCGTAACTTTCTGTGGCCAATTTTCTTGTTGACTTTTCTTTGAAATTTGGTATAATACAAACCGCCATAGAGATGGCAGGTATTTAGCGGAGAACCGCACGTCTTGGTATCAGCAGATACACGTCAAAAATCATCGTTAGTAAATAGTCTTGGAGCGAATATTTACGTGCCTATAAGGCACCTTAGGGGAATTACCAATCATGAGCATCGAGAATCCAACTTTACCCGCCACGGCGGGTTTAGTTCACTTTAGGCACTTTAGCTCACTCTTCACTAACTTGCCCTCTACACTTGTAGAGGACTCTCTACAAATCACACCTTTTTATGCAAAACGAACCCAATTTCCTGGAAAGTCAAGTGAATGTAACCTCTTTAATAACAGTGGATTATGAAAATAAATCCAATTGGACACTTGGTGAAAACGAACCCAAAACGAACCCAATTTGCCAGAGGGTAAAATTGATGCAAAGTGTGTAGTTACAAAGGATTATGAAGAAAAATGCGGATAAGGGCTATGAAAAAACAAAGCCAAAACAAAGCCAATTTGCTAAATGCTCAAATGAACATAAGTTCTGTTTTAACAAAGGATTATGAAAGAAATGACATTTTCGCAGTCCCGGAAAACAAAGCCAATTCAAACCCAATCCCTCCGCCCCCGTTTTTACCCCAAAAATCAACATTGCCCCCGAAAAACAACCTCAAAAAACCCTATTTCCCGCTAAACCACGATAATTTTAGTCCCAATTTTGTTAATCCGCTTCTAATAAATTCCTCAGGATTCGGGCCAATCTCCCGCAGGCGGGAATCATCTACTACCATAAGCTGCTTAGTCGCAGCGAAGCTTACGCAGTATATCCCAATATGCCCCGCGTGCACCTTTGCCGATTGCTTCTACAATTTCGGTATTATCATTGTAATTGTGGTCGGTGGACTGGCTGCCTTCAGCAGCTTCCGGGGCTATTTCCGGCATCGGCTCAAAGAATCTTTCATCTGCCGAAATTATATCCTTGATAATCCTGGCCGGCTGCTCACCGAGGGCTTCAGATATATAGAAAGTTGGTTTGAAGAAATCCACCGGCCCTTCGTACTTTCGGTGAATGTTCGGGTTCGTCTCCGCTGGGCCTTCGTCTGCCACTATTCGGGCCATTTCGGTGCCGGGGTAGATTCTTATACCGAGCGGAGCCCCCGCGCAATCGGGGTCAATTTGTTTAATGAAATCTATTGTCTCTGCGACCGTTTCCGGCGTTTCACCCGGCCCGCCAAACAGCAGGTCTATCATAACTGTTGTGCCGTTAGCACGGCACAAACGAACCGCCGAGGCAAGGTCTTCTTTAGTATGCCGCTGGCGATAGGTCTTGAGAATCGATGGGCACGCAGAGTCACCGGTAAAGTCGATACCGACACAGCCCGCTTTGCTCATAGCTCCGGCAAGCTCCGCATCGAAAGGCACCACAGCCATATATGTGTACCAGCTGACCTTTTTCGCAAATGAGCGGCGACTGAACTCTTCGCAGACCGCATAGGCGTGGCTTTGAGAGATGTTAAACTCAGAGTCACACAAATGCAATACTTCTATTCCCTTCTCTATGAGGGACTGGACCTCATCGGCGACTTCCGATGGGTCTCGCAGCCTGATTGCCGCACCCTTAGCCAGCGGGTCGGCACAATACAGGCACCGGCGGTTACAGCCCCGTTTGGTCTCCACACCACACTGCCCTCCTTTTTTGATGTAAGCGAGGTTATCAATCGCATCACGTTCGGTGGGCAAAGAAAGCGGTGCGGGCCACGCTGGTCGGTTGCTGTGAATAACTCCGTCGCGCCGCCGGACTAATCCATCTATGCGTTCAAGATGTTCCGGACGCCGCAGTTGATTAAGGAGTGAAACTATTGCCTGCTCTCCGTCGCCTCGAATCCCAAAATCAGCGCCGGTATATTCGACGATTCGCTCGGCAAAAATGGAAAAGCCCACGCCGCCAATTACAATTGGTGCATCCGTCATACTTCGTATCGTACGGATAGTCTCAGTTAGGGCGGGGACGAACCACCGGGCGCTTGGCCAGAAAGAATCGTCCACATTGCGAAACGAGACACCCACCAATTGCGGGCTGTGTGTAGCGAAATAGCCCTTGAGAGTCTTTGACGGGTCATCAGCAAGACATAAATCAACTACGTCTGCCTGGTTCCCGGCTGCTCTGACGGCTCCCGCGATATAGTCCAGCCCAACAGGGCCTATGGGAGGGACCATCACATTTGTGTTTATCAGCGTTAACATCAACCTGCCATAGTACCTGCATCGGCAAAATCGTTCAAGATTTATGCTGAATGCCTAATTTGCTCCGACAAAACGTGCAGTGTTACCGCCTGCATAGATGCAAATGTCTAAAGTAGGGGCGGTTCGCGAACCGCCCCTACCATTTGCATTGAGGTTATTAGAGAAGACGGCTAAACGCAAAAGAGCTTATCACCGGTTGTTTTGCGATGTTTTCCTGCGGTCTGCAAAGTAACTCAGCAGTATGCCTAATTCAAACAGCACATACAGCGGTACTGCCAGGGTTACCTGGGAGATTACGTCAGGCGGAGTGGCCATAGCTGCTACTACAAAGATAGCCAGTATAACAAACTTCCGCGATTTGTTCAGCGCCTGGACTGAAACCAGGCCTGTCCTGTTCAAAAAGAAAATGGCCGTCGGCGTTTGAAAGGCCAAC
>JAUVYQ010000046.1 GCA_030603035.1 Phycisphaerae bacterium
TGGTATGATCTGGAGCAGAGCCGGCTCATCAGCAACATTGGCTTTGCGGGTTACCTGGGTGAATAAAAGGTGGGACAAGTTATGGTCGCAACAACCATTAGCAGCCTGAAAAATCCACCTACAAACTTGACGGGCACCCCCTCCCAGATTATCTGAATTTCATGGTCGCAATTATATTATCTTTGGGGTACATTATTCTAAATTTCGCAAAAATTCGCCGGGCAATTTTGTACTTGCGAGTTTGTGAGTATGGTTTCCATCTGTAAAATGGATTGTTAAAAGGAGACTCAGATGCTCAAAGCAAAAGATATTATGATGGAAAACGTAGTCAGCGTAAAAAAAGACACGCCAATATATGAGGCCCTGGAGCTCCTGGAAAAATACAACATCACCGGCATCCCTGTAGTCAAAGAGGATATGATTTTAGTCGGCATTCTTTCAGAAAAAGATGTACTACGCTTGTTCTACGCCCATGAAGATGAGGAAGAAGAAACGGTTAATGATTTTATGACACAACCTGCGGTTCACTTTGATGGGGATGAAAGTTTGCTGGACATTTGTGACTGTCTGACGAATAATTATTTCAGAAGAGTCCCGGTCACATCGGAAGGAAAATTGGTCGGCATTATCAGTAGAAAAGATATTATCGACTATATTCTCCGCCTAAGGGATAAAAGTGCTGACACTGATTGAGAAACTGCAATGATAATTCCTGCTGCATAGTTTGCCGCTTCCAAGACCCGGCGTCAAGCAGCTTGGCATATCAAGCTCTGCGGCCAAAACCAGCCAAAGCGATGAGCCACCTTTTGCGGCTTATTGCAAAAGGGCAGCCCGATTATGCATCGAAGTCTTCTTCGATATGGATTTGGACGTTTTTTCTATATGCCTCTGAATCATCGGAAGTGAGTTTGTCTAATTTTCTCTGTGCTAAAAAAATTTTGATGGCGATAATCAAACAACCTGCACCTGCAACAGAAAATACTATAGCAGCGAGTATTGCGAAAATTTCCTTCAAGACGTAAATCAAAAAACCGAAGCCGATTAGCAGCAGTCCTGCGATAAAGATTCCCGCTGCGACATTTCTGGATGCTTGAGAAATTGCATTTGTGTAAAAGCGAAAACTCATACAGAGTTCCTTTCTCACAAGAAAGAAGCGGGTTCCCTTTGGAACCCGCTCACTGTTGACCTGCTAACCCCGTTAGAAATCTCCCCTGAGCGTGAAGCACATCTCGAATTTTGCATCATACTATCCCTCATTATAGAATTTCTAATGGGGCTAATACATCTCTCCTCCCGGCGGCATCCCGGGCGTCTTTTCTTTCTTTTCGGGAATCTCGCTGACTATCGCATCGGTCGTCAGCAACAGGGACGCAATTGAAGCCCCGTTCTGCAGAGCAATTCTTTCGACTTTTGTCGGCACAATCACGCCGAACTCGACCATATCACCGTATTTCTTCCGCATTACGTCATAACCGAAATTTACCTCTTTGCTTTCCATAACCTTCTGCGCCACAATTGAGCCGTCCAGCCCCGCATTCTCAGCGATTTGCTTAATCGGCGCCACCACCGCTCTCCGAACGATATCAACGCCAATCTTCGCATCGCCGGTGGCCTTGACTTTATCCAGCGTCCCTATTGCTCTGAGCATTGGTACCCCGCCGCCCGGCAGTATCCCTTCTTCCACCGCCGCCCTACAGGCATGGAGTGCGTCTTCTACCCTTGCCTTCTTTTCCTTCATCTCAGCCTCAGTCGCAGCCCCAACATTGATCTGGGCCACCCCCCCAGCCAATTTTGCTAATCTCTCCTGCAGTTTTTCGATATCGTAATCGCTGGTAGAGTTGTCAATCTCGGTTTTAAGCTGCTCGATCCTGCCTTTAATGGCTGTTGTGCTGCCCGCCCCTTCGATAAGGGTAGTGGTGTCCTTGTCGATAGTAATTCGTTTTGCCCGCCCAAGCTGCTTGAGCTCGATGTTTTCTAACTGTAGTCCCAGGTCCTCAAAGATGGCCTCAGCCCCGGTCAAAACGGCTATGTCACTGAGCAGAGCTTTCCTTCTGTCACCAAAACCCGGCGCTTTCACAGCAGCCGCCTGCAGCACACCCCGCAGTTTATTGACAACCAGCGTAGCCAACGCCTCACCCTCAACGTCTTCGGCGATAATCAACAGCGGATTGCCCTGTTTGGCTACCTTCTCAAGTAGCGGAACAAGCGATTTTACCGAACTGATTTTCTTCTCGTGCACCAGAATATACGGCTTTTCCAGCACAACTGTCATGTTCTCCAGGTTGTTAATAAAGTGCGGGCTGAGGTACCCTTTGTCGAACTGCATACCTTCAACCAGCTCGACCGTTGTTTCCAGGGATTGCCCCTCTTCCACGGTGATAACGCCGTCTTTACCGACCTTGTTCATCGCTTCAGCCAGCTTTTTGCCGATTTCAACGTCCTGGTTAGCTGAGCAGGTCGCTACCTGTTCGATCTGCTTGCTTGACTCAACGGGCGTGCTCATCTTGTGAAGTTCTTCTACGATTGCATCGACACCCTTTTCGATACCGCGCTTTACTTGCATTGCGTTGGCCCCGGCCGTGATGTTCTTGAGGCCTTCAACGAAGATACTCTCAGCCAGAATTGTTGCCGTCGTTGTCCCATCGCCGGCTACTGTCGATGTCTTCGAGGCCACTTCTTTTACCATTTGTGCGCCCATATTCTCGTAGGAATCTTCCAGCTCAATCTCTTTGGCAACCGTCACTCCGTCTTTGGTAACGGTCGGCGAGCCGAACGATTTTTCCAGAATCACATTTCTGCCGCCCGGCCCGAGTGTGATCTTTACCGCCTTGGAAAGTTTGTTCACACCTTCTCGAACAGCCGCGCGTGCCTCAGTACCAAAAGCTATCTTTTTAGCTGCCATATCTTTCTTTCTCCTTATTCCCCACACGTAAGTGTGGGGTTTCTTCTTCCCTCCACACACTCACGTGTGTGGAATCCATATTCTTTTGCTCTCTTATTTTTCGATCACCGCCATAATATCTGACTCATCCATAATCAGATATTCTTTGCCGTCTATCTTTACCTCTGTTCCGGCATAGCTTGTGAAAAGCACCATATCACCCTTTTTTACCTGCACCTTTTGGCGCGTCCCGTCATCGAGTAATTTACCCTTACCGACGCTCACTATTTTCCCTCTTTGTGGTTTTTCTTTGGCGCTGTCCGGCAGGACTATCCCACCCGTCGTCTTGGTTTCCGCTTCGAGACGCTGAACAAGCACCTTATCTGCCAATGGTCGAATCTTCATTTTGTCCTTACTCCTTTCAAAAAAATCTTCTGCTTTTTATTTACCTTTATTTTATCCGCTATCGCAAGACTATACAATTATTCCGCGAAAATGTTGCTATTATATTTTTTCATAAACAACCTGTTCAACTGTTCCCGCAGAATACTCATATCGACCGGCTTGTCAATCACGCTGAAAACATCAAGTCGTAGTGCCTGGCTGAGAACTCCTTCGCCCGCTGCGCTTGTTAATAGGATACACGGCAGCAGGGGATAATTCATTCGAATAATCTTTATCGTCACCAGCCCGTTTGATTTTTCCGAATCCATATCCACAATTGTTGTATGAATTCGTTTCTGTTCGATAACATTGACAAATTCATTTACGCTCTCGGCCACCAGCAGGTTAACGTCTCTGGGCCGGAATATATAGCGTAAGGCCTCCGGCCAGGCCCAGTTCGCTTCACTGGCCAGAACATTGATTTCTTCGAATTCTGATAGATTCGAAGCCATAATTGCAATTACTACGCAAATGTCGTGCCAAATACCCTGTTACGAAGCTGCATTTGCGTAACCGCTTATTGCAAATATGGTTATGTTACAAAGACGCGGTTGAGCTTTGCCTGCCAAAATTCCAGCCAAACCCGATTCCCCTGCCAGCCTGACAGGGTTTTTATTTAGTCCCGGTCTCTGGCCAGGGTCGCTGCCGACAAACCCGCACACATGGTTTTAAGAAAACTTCGCCGATTAAGATTTGGCCTCCTCTGTTTTCTTAACCGCAATTTTGCTTAGCCGACATTATAAACGGCTATCTGTCGGATCAAAGGCGTCCCAACAGATTCCGTCACACGCAGCCGTATTCCCTTAACCTCAACGGAGTCAAACTTCTGAATATGCTTATGCCCGATCGATATACCATCGCATAGCTTTTGCCATTTGCCGTTACCTACAAGACCATCAATGGCATAGCTGCGAACACGATGACCTGCCGTGATATCTTCCATAGTTACGATGTGATCGATTTTCGATGGCCGTTTTAACTTCAACTCTACTACACTGCCCTTGCCGCTGGTCTTAGCGATAGGCTTGCTGAACCGCCTGCGTATTTCCTTGCCGAATTCTACATAGCGCTTGAAATCTGCCTCTGGAACCAGCCCGTCGGGGTTGGGGTTGGCATTTAAGAGTAGATTGCAATTTCGTCCCACAGATCTGTAGTACATATCCATCAACTGCTCCCGAGAATATAGCTTATGTGCACTGTTTGGTTTCCAGAACCAGTCATGATTACGCACTGGCACATCGCATTCGGCTGGTAGCCAGAACCGGCCATCGGGCTCACCAGGCCCATAGTAGTCACGTTTGTGGGGCACGGTAGACCAGCATGGATAGCTGGCTACCCCCCTTTCATTGCCGATCCAGCGTATCGTCGCTGCCGGTCCTTGTAATACAATGGCATTGGGCTGATACTTATTCAGTATAGGCACCAAATCAGGACCACCCTTTTCGGGAGGCAATGCTCCTCCATCAAACCATACCTCAAACAGCTCACCGTATCGACTCCATAGCTCGGTAAGCATCTGTTCACAAGTTTTCTTGTATTCATTTTGCTTGGCAGGGGCACCCCCTTTGCCGCGATTGACCAGCCCAGGATTGTCCACTTCAAGATACCCATTAGCAGTTACCGATGCATAAATTCCCGGCTTAATCCCATATTTGTGACACGATTCGACGAAATCCTTTACCACATCTCCTTTACCTCTGTGCCAAGAAGACTGCTCTACGCCATATGGGTAAAGATCACTTTGCCACTGAAGAAAACCACTGCAGTGTTTGGCGACAAAGACCGCATATTTGGCCCCCATAGCTTTAGCCGCTTCCATCCACTGGTCTGTATCAAGTTTCGCAGGATTATAAAGACCAGGACTGGGTAAATCCTTCCACGATCTCCAGTTCCATCCAGGCTTATAAATTGGAATATCGAAGTGGAAAAACATCCCCAGTTCCATGTCCTGCCATGCAGCCTGTTGAGGCGAGGGTGCAGGTAAACCGCTTTGACGCATATGGAGCTGTTCTTCGGCCTTAGCACCTCCTCCAAAAGCTACTGCTGCTGAGGTTGTTCCAACAATTTTTAGAAAATCTCGGCGGGTGTAATTTTGTGTACTCATTTGAATTTCCTTTCCATAAAAACGATTGTCAAAAACTTTTCTTAAAATAATTGTTTTAGGCGATTATACAACTTTTGATACCGAATTAGCTTATTTTTTTTGTCAGAAAATCTCAATCACTCGAAACTTGAAGATCTTACCGTAGCCGAAGCTATAGTAGCTATAGTCCTCATTCAAGCCAAGAACTTTTGAGCCAAATTCTCAAAAATTCGTACAATCTGCGAGGGACCCCGCCTTGCGGGAACCCAAATCCGTCGTTAAAATTCAATATATGAACTCTCGTTTTGAAAATTCAAAATTGGTTATTCTTTTCCTTGCTTCCCGGCCAAAGTTTTTAGTCGCAAGTGTGGCTCCCGTTTTGGTCGGCTCTTGTCTTGGTTACGCGACCGCTGGCTCATTCAACTGGGACTTATTTATCCTGGCAATGCTCGCAATAATGGCTCTGCACGCCGGTGCCAATATGGCCAATGATTACTTCGATCACATTTCTGGAAACGACTGGGTCAATCAAAACCCTACGCCCTTTTCAGGAGGAAGACGTTATATCCAGCAGGGTATCCTTTCGCCCAGAGCAACTTTATTGACAGCTCTTTTCTTTCTGATAGCAGGCACAGCAATCGGCACTGTAATTTTCCTGCTGACACGAAGTGTTTTTATTTTAATTCTCGGCCTTATCGGATTGCTCGGTGGCTTTTTCTACACAGCTCCGCCTATTCGGCTTGGTTACTGTTGCGTCGGCGAGTTTGTCATTGCGATGTTGTTCGGCCTGCTTCCGGTTTATGGCTCATACTACTTGCAGACAGAAACGATTGATGCTGTTCCACTTTTGCCCGCCGCCATCGTCGGCATATTGATTTTCCTGGTGATTTTAGTAAATGAATTCCCGGATGTTACTGCAGATGCCGCCGTGAACAAAAGAACGCTTGTAGTTCGTCTTGGCATCCCGGCTGCCGTTTGGATTTACCGAATTGCACTTATCGCCGGCTTTCTCATTGCAGCGGCCGCTATGGTTATTTACCCTTTGTGCTTCTTTGCAGGATTGTTTTATTTACTTACGCTGCCGATTGCGGTCCTCGCGATAAAACTTGTAAATAAAAAAGATTTAACCACCCCCGGCCAGTACCGCGCCAGCCAAATCACAGTCCTTTTGCACACACTTGGCTCCTTGGCCCTTGCCGTCGGCTTCTTATTTGTTTAGCCGTCGCTGCCGCGGTGACGTTGCTGCACAATTGCAAATCGTCAATTGTAAATTGTAAATTGGTTTGTCTCCGCCCTCCGCAATCCGCCTTCAGTTTCTGGATGACCATGTTGTACTGTTCTGCAGCCCAGCACCAAAACCCCTAAGGGGACGACGTTTTGGTGCTGGGCAACGCTATATGCTAATTTCTGATTGACTCGATTACTTTTGCCGCTTAAACTTACTGCAGATGGACAGGCGAATCATAATAAACGCAGATGATTTCGGCCTTTGCGACGGAGTAAATAAGGCCGTCGCCCAGGCCCATACCGACGGTGTGCTGACCAGTGCCACAATTATGGCCAATATGCCGGCCGCCGACGAGGCCGTCAAAATAGCAAAAAAACTGCCCAATCTTGGTATCGGAGTCCACCTCAATCTCACCGAGGGCCGACCCCTATCGAAGGACACCTCTATTGACCGGTTACTCGATGCCGATGGCCAATTCGCCTGTTCGCCAGCCAAACTGTCACTTTTTTCCTTGGCAGGGCATAAGATTAGAGAAGCTATACGAGCCGAATTGGCCGCCCAAGTCCAGTGGGTCATTGACAATGGCCTCAAGCCGACTCATTTGGACTCACATAAACATATCCATACATTCCCTCAACTTTTCTCAATCGTCTGCCAATTGGCCGGACGCTTTCAAATCCCCGCAATACGTTGGCCGTTCGAGCCAAAAGAACTTTCCCAAATACCCTGGCCGCTGACCAGCGCAGATGGCAGAAAAAGAGCACAAAAAATCAGGATTATTGCCAGGATAAACCGCGTCCAAAACACGGAATTCTTAAAAACGGATGTACTTCTTGGTATTGCACATACAGGCAAAATAGATGTGAATTTCTTCAAGGCCGTCGCTTTATATAGTTCGGCAGCAACCGTAGAAGTGATGACTCATCCGGGATTTATTGACGGCCTGGACCCAGCCAAAACCAGATTGCTACACCACCGAAAGGTTGAGCTGGAAGCTCTTTGCAGCGAAAAAACAAAGCAGTATTTCGAAGATGCAGGAGTAAAATTGGTGCATTATGGAAAACTTTGACCACACTGATTGTTCGGTCGTAGTGCCGCTTTATGACGAAGCTTCGGTTGTCAACGAGCTTTACAGTCGATTAGCCAGGACAATGAGCCAGACTCACCTGGATTACGAGCTTGTCTTTGTCGATGATGGAAGCACCGATAATACGTTGGAGCTACTAAAAGATATCGCCGGCAAAGACAGCAAGGTGGTTATTGTCGAGCTTCGCCGCAATTTCGGCCAGACCCCCGCTCTCGCCGCCGGCTTCGATGCCGCAAGAGGGCAAATAATAATATCAATGGATGGCGACCTGCAGCACGCACCGGAAGAGATACCGAATTTTCTTGAAAAAATCAAGGCCGGCTACGATGTAGTCAGCGGGTGGCGCAAACATAGAGTGGACAGTCTTTTAATGAGAAAAATCCCTTCAAGGGTGGCTAACTGGCTCGCTTCAAAAATAAGCGGCGTTGATATCCACGATTTCGGCACCACTTTCAAAGCATACAGACGCGAGGTAATTGAGGAATTAAATCTTTACGGAGAGATGCACAGATTTATTCCAGCGTTACTGTCACGAAGCGGCGTTAAAATCATCGAGATACCTATAAAGAACGTCGTCCGTCCCAAGGGCTCCAGCAGCTATGGAATCTCCAGAACCTTTAGAGTCACCTTTGATTTGATAACGCTCAGGTTCCTGCTCGGATATATCACAAGGCCGCTGCACTTTTTCGGCAGAGCGGCTTCGTATTGCATCCTTGCAGCCCTGCTGTTGAGCGCTTATATACTGTACGATAAGTTCGTATATAACGTGCCAATTTTTGTTGCACACGGCCCACTGGCGGGATTGGCAGCGATACTTTTGCTGGTCGGGTCGATATTTATCGCCACTGGCCTGATAGGGGAGATGATAAGCAGAGTTTATTTTGAATCAACAAACAAAAAGATATATTCGGTGCGAAAAGTGCATCGCAGGGAAACTTAACAGCGGACTGAGACAATGAAAAAGAAAAAGCACTCGCCGGTCGCATTGTATGTTATTTTGCTGGTAACAGCGGCGGTAATTCTGTTGGTCCGGCATTTTCATATCAAGAGTTTTCATACTATCGAGCCGGGTGTGCTTTATACCAGCGGCCAGCCGCGAGGAATGGATTACACCCGCCTGCTTTACAAATATCATATCGGCACTATCGTGAATGTCCGTTACGCTTCCGAACATCGCGAGAAAAACTGGTACAACGAAGAAATAACCTGGGTCAGAAACAATAGCGTTACTTATTTTGAATTGCCTATCGAAAAAAATAACTACTTGCCCGATAAACAAACTCAGGACCAGTTCCTGGCTATAATGGCTGATAAAGCCAACCTGCCGGTTCTTCTCCACGATAGCAACGGCAGGAAAAGGGTTCCGATACTTGCCGCCGTGTGGGCGGTTAAGGCACGCGGAGACACTGTTGCCGAGGCCATTGAACTGGTTGAAAGTATCAAAGAACAGCCGGTCCTCGAGGCCGAAAATAAATTTATCACCCAGTTGGCAAACTAAATGTACTCCGCCGGCCTTTATAGCCCGTCTTTGACCTTCGGCGCCGATTTGTTGAACAGTGCTCCAGGAGCATCTCCATCCTTTCGACGCTCAGCTTTTTCCGTATAGTACACCTCTCTGAATCTGCCATCCTGGGTTAATTTCTCCAGGTGGCCTGCAGTAGCAAGAACCCAGTCACCTCGTTCGTAGTGTTCATACAACACTGTCCTGTCGTTTGTTTCCGGTATGACTCGCCCGAAATAGTGAATATGCTTCGAAGACACTGATATGTAAGCTGTGAGCCTATCATTTTGCGGGACTGTTTTGGCAATTTTTTGGGCAAAATCCTTCGAATATCTGTCCTTCTCCAGCGGATTTATAAAGCTGACATAGGAAATCATAACCAAAATGGCGATGCCGGCAAAGACTGTCCCGCACGCAAGGGCACGTTTTTCTTCGGCAAATAGTATGGCAACAACTGCAGTTATGACTATCGTTGTTATGCTAAGTATTATTCCGTCAGCAAGTAACTGAGAATTGGTTGCGGCTATATAAATTGGCAGGGCGATGGCGCCTGCAATTATAACTACAATATGATTTCTCAGAACATCCTTTGCCTGTTTCAAAGTAAACGCCTTTCGAACAAAAGCCATATCTTCTATCAGTATGCCTATCAATATAGCCATCGCCGGCATCAAAGGCAGTATGTAGTGTTGACGTTTGCCGCCACTGATAGTGAGGAATGCCAGGTCCACAACGAACCACAGCCACAAAAATTTCATTGCGGGCTGCTTTTTATTCCAAACTCTGTAGAAAGGAGCAGCCAGAGCCATTGGCAGAAAGGCAACCCACGGCGTTATATACTTAAACATTATGAGCAGATAGTAGTACAGTGGATAGTCCCCCCGCGCGTAACTGCCGAGGAAGCGGTCAACAAATTCCCGTTTCCATACACCCAAATCCCAGTTTAATCTGTGAGCAATAGCCAACGGCCAGGGCGATACGATGGCCAGGAAAATAATCACCCCTGCGACCGGTAGCCAGTTTGTAAGCTTCTTCCATTGCCGGAATATCGCAACATGGAAAAACAGCGGAATCAGAACAAGCGGCAGCGGGGCAGGCCCTTTGGCAAGGTTTGCCACCCCGAAGCTCGTCCAGAAGACCAGCATATAGGCAACTTGCCTCTTTCGGCTCCGGGTGGTAATAGCTGAGTAGAAACTCAAGAAACACATCACTATAAAAAACGTCAGGACCATTTCCGGCCGAGCATTATGCGAGTAACGGATATAGCCCAGAGATGTTGCCCAGACAGCCGCAGAGAGCACTGCAATCCTAAAGGACAGCCACTGGTTGATAAAGTACAGGATAGCGGCGATGGAAAGCACTGCAAAAATAACGTTCGGCATCCGAGCAGTAAATTCATCTACTTTGCCCGTTATTTTGGCCAAGCCTGCAACCATCCAGTAGGAGAGCGGTGTTTTGTGAAGCCGAGGCTCTCCGTTGTAAGTAGGCCAAACCCAATCGCTGCTTTCCAGCATCTCCCGGGCGGTAATCGCAACGAAACATTCGTGGTTGTTGAGCGGCCTTTCGGAAAGCGTCCAGGACGCGGTTACTGCAGAAAAAAGCATCACTCCGCAAGTGACTAAAATCTTCGTTCTCCTGGTATTGCTTTGGTTGTTTTCCATTCCGTAGTTTTACCTTGCTGAATGTTGGGAGAATCAATTTATCAGCTTGATTATTTCATCGATGTCGTTCGGTGCTTCTACAGGCGGATTGCTGAATTTACCCTGTTTTTCCTTGTGGTAGTTGACCGTTACGTTGGGGTCCTTTAACGGGTGGCCTGTCAGAACGCAGGCAACTCGCTCGTCGGCCCCGATGAGGCCTTCAGCCCTAAGGTGCCTTAAACCTGCTATTGTTGCCGCCGAAGCCGGCTCACAGCCCAACCCGTATTTGCCTATAATCGCCTTTGCATCGCAAATCTCTTCATCTGTTACCGCACGCACAACGCCGTTACATATATCAATCGCTCGCAGGCATTTTTTTAGATTGACAGGACGGGAAATTTCTATCGCTGAAGCGCAGGTATGCGGCGAAAAGTTACGAGCCGTCAAATCGGCGTAATAGTCGTCGATAATTGCCTGATTAACTCTGCCATCATTCCAGAGGAGCTTTTTGTTATTGACCAGCTCGGTCAGCGTGTCGGCGCCGGTAGCGTTTATAATCGCCATTCGCGGTATTCGCTCAATCAATCCTAACTGTTTTAACTCGTAGAAGGCCTTGCCAAAGGCGCTGGAATTGCCAAGATTTCCGCCGGGCACTATTATCCAGTCCGGCACCTCCCAGCGCAGGCCTTCAATGATTCGATACATTATGGCCTTTTGCCCTTCGAGCCGGAACGGGTTTAGCGAATTGAGCAGATACAGGCCCAGCTTTGTGCAGACATCCTGGACCTGACGCATACAATCGTCAAAGTCACCCTGTATTTGAATCGTCTGCGCCCCGTAATCCATTCCCTGGCTTAGTTTGCCGAATGCAATTCGACCTGAGCCGATAAACACCGTGGCTTTCAGCCCGCAGCTATGTGCGTACAGAGCCACCGATGCGGAAGTATTGCCCGTTGATGCGCATGCGCACGAACTTGCACCGACCATTTTTGCGTGACTGAATGCTGCCGCCATACCGTTATCTTTGAACGAGCCGGATGGATTCAGCCCTTCATACTGCAAATATAAACACCCCGGCTGCATATCAACATATTCAGCGACATAATCATTTTGTTGCAGAATTGTCTGGCCTTCACCTATGGTTACTTTGTATTTGTCTTCGCAAAAGTTGAGCAGTTCTCTGAAACGCCATACACCGGAGAAATCCAGAGGGTTGTCTCTATTTGCCCAGCGCTTGCCGAAGTCGCTGAGTTTATTGGGAACCTCGATTTTGTCCCAGTTATATTGTGCATCCAGCAGCTCACCGCAGGCCGGACACTTAAACATCGCCTTCCTGCAGTCGAACTCCGCCCCGCAATCGGGATTAATACACTTTTGAAATGCTCGGTCCGTTGTACTCATCTTGAAAAAACTCCTTATAGATTTCGAGGCATTATAAACAATGAGCGGTTTTTTTGGTATAAAAATTGGCTTTGTTTGGGTTTGTTTTTTTGAACTCCAAAGGCTGATTTATTTTCATAATCCGTTGTTGAATAGAAGTTTAAATTCATTTTGGCGTTGCGGAAATTGGGTTTGTTTTGGGTTTGTTTTTTTGGACTGCGAAATCATCCTATTTTCTGTAATCCTTTGTTATAAGTGAGTTTAAATTCATTTTGGCTTTTCGCAAATTGGGTTTGTTTGGGTTTGTTTTGGGTTTGTTTTCACCAAGTTTCCAATTGGATTTATTTTCATAAACCACTGTATGAATAGACTTTACGTTCATTAGGGCATCCAGAAAATTGGCTTTGTTTTGCATAAAAAGAGCTGATTTGTAGAGCGTTCTCGACAGATGTAGAGGACAGAGGACGGGCACGGAGGGAATTTAAAGTTTAAAGTGGAAAATGTAAAACCAAAGCTCAAAATGTAAAACGAGTTTCTTCCCATTCGACTACTTCCGTTTCGCTCCAATATTGACTCCGCCAAAAGACGGCGGATCTTCGATATTTACGAACGATGATTTTTGGCGTGTATCTGCTGATACGAAGACGTGCGGTTCTCCGCTATATCCGGCGCCTACGGGCGGTTTACGTTTGCCTACTGGCAAACATACGGGTATTTTAACAGAAATTCAAGCAAAAGTCAAGAAAAAAACGAATAAAAAGAATTCACCGCAGAGAGCGTTGGGAACGCAGAGATTTTATCTTTTTTTATTAACCACGGATTAGCACGGATTTACACGGTTATTTTAGACACGGATTGACACGGATTGTTGAGTCGATTATGGAAATGGCTGCTTGCTTACCGGGCGAAGGGTCGATATATTCGATGAAGGCTGGTTAAAATCGATGAACGAATTGAAAAAAAATAGGTGGCTGTCCCGAATGGCGAATGGCGGTGCGTTAAGCCGTATATCGGTCTTTTTCGTAATTATTGGAGGTTTCATGCTCCGATTGACGAAATATCTGTAAACACAGTTGTGGCTTCATTTAACGATAAGAGAGTGTGTCATTTTCTTCATACGCTTTTCGTTATCAAGGCGGGGGTGTTGTCGGCCTAAATCGCTTAAGGTTCTGCCATTCGTGGCTGTCCCTAGTTTTTTAATTTTGAATATGCCTTTGTAAAGATGCTTCTACGGCAAAAAACCTGGCTTGGGAACATAAAAGCAAACCTTGTACAAAACGAATAACAGGAGAAGCGAAAATACCGGGAGCAATAAATACAACCGCCACCGTTTACACAATATTTGCAACATGTCTACACTCCTTTTCAAAATATTCTTTGGTACATTTTCTTCTAAATCTTACCTTCCAATTTTTCACGGCGATTTATAATACGCTATAATGTTAATCTGTCAACCATAAAAAAACAAGGTTTTTGCGGAGATTGTAGTAGCTTTATCTACAAGTTCCTTTTTTTGTATTGCGTCTATTTTTCACAATGCGCAATGCGAGTATGTCATTCTGAGCGACACCTGCTGTCATTGCGAGGAGCATAGCGACGAAGCAATCTCAACTGTTATTCCCGCGAAGGCGGGAATCCATTTTTTCTTTTTATTTTTTTCTTTGTGGCTATTTTTCGCTTTTGTTTAATCAGGGTTAATCTGCGGTTAATTATCCTTTAATCAGCGTTAATTTTTTCTATTAAGCCCGGCAGTTCGGAAAGATGATTTATTTTCCAGGCGCCTTTTGGAGTTTTCTTTCCGGCGTTGGTGTAAGCGGCTTTGAGAACAGCATGCATACCGGTTTTTGCTGCGGCTTTGACGTCCCTGTCAATCTGGTCCCCCACAAACAATATATTTTCCAGCATCTCGCCAATCCTTTCGGCTGCAGCTTTAAAGATTCGAACGTCCGGCTTGCGAAAGTCAAATTCGTATGAATAAAGTCTTACCGCAAAGAAGTCCAATATACCTAACTGTTCCAGATGTTTTTCTAAGGAACTGCTATGCACAAAGGTGTTGGAGACTATCCCGAGCTTAAGGTCCATTTTTTTAAGTGCAGTTAAAGTCTCTTTCGTTTTCGGTTCAGCCTTGCCGACTTTGCTCAAAGGCTCATACCAGAGCCACGCCAGGTGCTGCCATTGCTGCTTATCGAGATGGATACCTTTTTTCGTACCGATTCCCCTTAACAAAAGCAGTGCATTAAAATCCTTTCTGGTTATGTTGGAAAGCCAGTGTCGTATACGCAGGGCTATCAGGTTTCGCCAGCAGTAGTAGTTGAAGTTTCCGACCGGCTGGCCGCAACTTTTGAGAAAATCGTATGACAACCTGGCACCTTGTCGGAAAAGCCGGGTTGTGTTGACTTTACCGAAGTTGAGCAAAGTCTCGCCGAGGTCGAACAATACCGCTTTGATTTTCTTATCCGGCATTTTTTTGTTTTGAGCCACGAAGGCACCAAGACTCGAAGTTTTTTGTTTATATATTTTATTCCTTTGTGCCTTTGTGTCTTGGTGGGGCAATTCCTTTTACCTCAATGGCGGTAAATCGCCACCAAAAGCTTCCCTGATCCACTCGAACATTTCCTTGTCCGATATCGCCGATACCCTGTTAGCCGAATACTCAGCGTCGATTCTGTCTTTTATTTTCGCTATACGGAGGTCATGCTTGGGGATTTCAATCTGGTACTTGGCCTCTATCCAGTGTTTAATACCTGCTGCCCCGGTCTTGTCGGTAATTGCTACGCTGACGGGGCGGTTGAGCAACTTTTGGGTATCGAAGCAATTATATATTTCCTCGTTCTTTAACAAGCCGTCGGCATGAATGCCGGCCCGCGTAACATTAAAATCCTTTCCAACCAGCGGATAGTTATACGGAATTTCAAAGCCCAAATCCTTTCCGGCGTACTCGGCAAGTTCGGTTATTGCCGAGTAGTTGACACCCTCAGCCATCCCCTTCAACTGGGCGTGTTCAACAACCAGCGCTTCCAGAGGCGGATTGCCTGTCCTCTCACCGATGCCGAATATCGCGGCATTGGCCGCGCTGCAGCCGTAGAGCCACGCCGTTGCAGCGTTTACCTGGACCTTGTGCAAATCGTTATGGCCGTGCCATTCGAGCCGCTCCGACGGAATCCCGATTTGCCGAAGCCCATAGATAAGTTTCGGAATGCTCCGAGGCAAAGAAACCGCCGACCACGGCAGACCAAATCCAAGCGTATCGCAAAGCCGAATCTTGACCGGCTTATTATATTCTTCGGCAAGCTTCATTAACTCAGCGGCGAAAGGCAGTACAAAACCTTCATAATCGGCTCGCGTTATGTCCTCAAAGTGACAGCGCGGGATGACCCCATTATCCAGCGCCGCTTTGACAACATCAAGATACAAATTCATTGCCTGGGCCCGTGTCTTTCGCAGCTTAAGGAATATATGATAGTCACTTGCCGAGGTTAGAATACCCGTTTCGCTGAGCCCCATTTGCGATACCAGCTTAAAATCAGCCGGCACAGCCCTTATCCAGCCGGTAATCTCAGGAAACTCGTAACAGCGCTCTTTGCACAGTTCCACTGCTTTTCTGTCGCGCTCTGAATATAGAAAGAACTCGCATTGCCGAATCAAACCCGTCCCGCCGTCTATCTCGTGCAATAAATCGTATATCCGCAGGATTTGCTCCGGCGTATAAGGGGGCCGGGCCTGCTGACCGTCACGGAAGGTCGTATCGGTTATCCATATCTTGTCCGGAATATCATACTCAACTCTTTGGTTGTCGAATATTACCTTGGGAAATTCGGTATATGGAAACATCTCCCGATACAAATTGGGTTTTTCTACATCTACAAGTTTAGGGTTTTTATCCACCATTATTTATCTCCGGCACGCTATTGGTATTTCGACTGACTATCTCGTCCCGCCCCTCCGAGGGGCGGGGCTCGTATCGCATAATACACAATACGCATCACGCTTCACCCCGCCTCTGCGGCAGGGGCGGGCTTTACGCACGGCGAATAATGGCCGAGGTGGGAGTCGAACCCACACGCCCAATTATGGGCAGGGGATTTTAAGTCCCCAGCGTCTGCCATTCCGCCACTCGGCCTGGCCCGTTACGCTAATGCATTTGGCAAAATTTTGCAAATTGTTTCTCTAAGTGACTGAACAATAAGAACTTAGGCCAAAAACTCATTATAATCCATAAAAAACACGCAAAAGCAATAGAAAATCGAGCATTTTTTTTGGATTTTTGATATTTTTATTGCAAAGCCCCAAAGGCTTTGGGATAATTAGAAAGTACGCTTTATTTTTATGAGAATGAAGTGATGGATCTAACACCCAAACATCCAATAGCAAGTTGTATTCGAGCAAGTCTTGCAGCTTCGATAAAAACTCATTATATTCATTAGGCCGTTGCCTGTGGGTAGGCCGAAAAAGGAAATAATAGATAAAGGGTGAAAAATAGGTGGCTGTCCCGAATTATCGAATTATCAAAACGTTCATTAATGATAAAAGGCTTCTGCAAAATGAGTGAATTTTCGACTGACGAAGTCGAATAAATAATAACCCTTCTCGGCGAAGGTGAATTTGATGATGAAAAAGCTGATTTCGATGTGATTTAAGGCTTACAGCCTGCTTTTAGACAGAACATC